>NZ_JBHZAV010000021.1:0-85837 GCF_042754445.1 Embleya sp. NPDC059213 | reverse complement strand
GCTCTACGATCGGCGGGGGCCCCCCACCCCCCCCGGTGGGGCGGGGCGCGGGCGGGGGGGCGGCCCCCCCCCCCCCCCCCGCGTCACATCCGTACCAGCGGCCTCAGTACAACCGGCGCGCCTCGGCGGCGATCTCGGCCGGGGTCATCTCGGCGGCGCGGGCGATCTCGGCCCGGCGGACCGCGGTGATCGCGTCGAACAGCGTCTCGCCGAGGGCCTCGCGCAGCACCTCGCTCGCCTCCAGGGCGGCCAGCGCGGCGGCCGGCGAATCCGGCAGCCGGGGCACGCCGGCCACGGCCGACGGATCGCCCGGCACCTCCGCCGGCAGCCGCAGGCCGTCCTCGAGGCCGGCCAGCCCGGCCGCGATCACCGTGCCGACCACCAGGTACGGATTGGCGGTCGCGTCGAAGCACTTGAGCTCCGCGTTCGCCGTGTGTTGCCGCTCGCCGGTCATCCCGGTGACCAGCCGCAACGCCGCCTCCCGGTTCTCCAGACCCCAACAGTGGTACACGCCCGCCCACCGGTCCGGCTCCAGCCGCAGGTGACTGGCCGCGCCCGGCGCGCCGACGGCCAGCAGCGCGGGCAACTCGCGCAGGACGCCCGCCAGGAACGCCTCGCCCTCGTGGGTCAGTCCCTGGGGCCCCTCGCCGCCGTGGCACAGGTTCGTCCCGTCCCGCCACGGCGAGAAGTGCAGGTGGGCACCGTTGCCCACCTCGCCGGGCAGCACGCACGGCGCGAAGCTGACGGTGTGCCCGTGCCGGGCGGCGACCGCGCGGATCGTCTCGCGCACCAGGATCGTGGTGTCCGCCGCGCCGACCGGATCCTCCGGCGCCACGGACACCTCCAACTGGCCCGCCGCGTATTCGGGGTGCACCTGCAACACACTCACGTGCTGGGCGGCCAGCGCGCGGACCAGCTCGCGCAGTTGGCCGGACACCCGGACCACCCGGGTCATCCCGTACGCGGCCTTGTGGAAGGCGGGCAGGAAGCGGCCGGCCGGGTCCTCGGTGCCGGTGATCCACTCCACCTCGAAGCCCATCCGCAGCGACAACCCGCGCAGCCCGGCGCGGGCGGTCATCCGCCGGGCGAAGGTGCGCTGGCAGCCCGCGTACGCCACGCCGTCCTGGGTGTAGCGGTCGCCGGGCGCCCAGGCCCAGCCCGGTTGCGCGGCCAGCGGACGCAGCGCCGCCAGGTCGGGGATCAGCCGCAGATCGCCGGTCGGCCCGCCGACCAGCGTGCCCGCGGTGATCGAGTCGTCGGCCAGGAACACGTCGAACACGGGGGAGAAGCCCACGCCGTGCGTGGCGGCCGCGTCCAGGCGCCCGTACGGGATCGTCTTGACCCGGGTGATGCCGGCGTTGTCCACCCAGCCGAGGGCGATCACGTCGATCGCCTGGGGCGCGGCGGCATCGGCCGACACCGACGCGCCCAGCGGGTCGAGGGTGGGCCGGTGGGTCGACTCGGTCGGGACCGACGCGAACATGTAGTCACCCTCCGGGGTCAATCGACTTCGACAAGTGACGAACCTACCGGTCGGTTCCGCCGAAACGAAAACCCGGCGGACGGAAACCGGTTCGGGGCGAACCTCACACCGGTGGTTGGCCGAGCGGCCCCGGGGGCGGGAGTAATGTGGCGGCGAAAAGTATCTCGATGCCGAGCTACCGGCACACTGCCATCGGCGTCGGATCCCGCCGCAGCAGAGGAGACCCGCGCGCAATGTCCCGTACCCCCGTCAACGTCACCGTCACGGGCGCGGCCGGTCAGATCGGCTACGCGCTGCTGTTCCGCATCGCCTCCGGTCACCTGCTCGGCCCCGACACCCCCGTGCGCCTGCGCCTTCTGGAGATTCCGCAGGCGGTCAAGGCCGCCGAGGGCACCGCGATGGAGCTCGACGACTGCGCGTTCCCGCTGCTCGACGGGATCGACATCTTCGACAACCCGACCGACGGCTTCGCGGGTGCGAACGTGGCCCTGCTGGTCGGCGCCCGTCCGCGTACCAAGGGCATGGAGCGAGGCGACCTGCTGGCCGCCAACGGTGGCATCTTCAAGCCGCAGGGCGAGGCGATCAACGCCGGCGCCGCGGACGACATCAAGGTGCTCGTGGTCGGCAACCCGGCCAACACCAACGCGCTGATCGCGCAGCAGCACGCGCCGGACGTACCGGCCGAGCGCTTCACCGCGATGACCCGCCTGGACCACAACCGCGCGCTGACCCAGCTCGCGAAGAAGACCGGCGTCGCGGTCACCGAGATCGCCAAGCTGACCATCTGGGGCAACCACTCGGCCACCCAGTACCCGGACATCTTCCACGCGCAGATCGCCGGCAAGAACGCCGCCGAGGTGGTCGACGACCAGACCTGGCTCGCGGACACCTTCATCCCGACCGTCGCCAAGCGCGGCGCGGCGATCATCGAGGCGCGCGGCGCGTCCTCGGCGGCGTCCGCGGCCAACGCGGCGATCGACCACGTGCACACCTGGGTCAACGGCACCGCCGACGGCGACTGGACCTCGATGGGTGTCGTCTCGGACGGCTCCTACGGTGTGCCCGAGGGCCTCATCTCGTCCTTCCCGGTCGTCTGCAAGGACGGCACGTGGGAGATCGTCCAGGGCCTGGACGTCAACGAGTTCTCCCGCGGCCGGATCGACGCGTCGGTGCGGGAGCTGGCCGAGGAGCGTGACGCGGTGCGCGAGCTGGGCCTGATCTGATCCCGAGCCGGGCGCCGTCGATCGGCGCCCGGTGCCGATCGGTCGGTGCCGACCGGGGGCGGGCCGAACGGCCCGCCCCCGGCGTGTTCCAGGAGCCTGCTCGGCACGATGGTGGTGCGGGTGCCGAGCACCAGGGGTTCGTCCCGGAGCCGGTCCAACACTTCCTCCAGGTGCCGTACGTCGGTCGCGGATATCCGCAGCACCGCGTCCGTGTCGCCGGCCACGCTGTCCGCGCCGATCACCTCGGGATGCCCGCGCAGGCAGGCGAGCAGCCGGCCGGGAGAGGTGCGCGGCGCGCAGGTGATCCGCACGAGTGCCTCGGTGGTCCAGCCCAGTGCGTGCGGATCCACCCGCGCGTGGAAGCCCCGGATCACCCCCGCCGCCCGCAGCCGGTCCACCCGGCGCTTGACCGCGGGGGCGGACAAGCCGATCTCGGCCCCGATCCCGGCGAAGCTCGCCCGGGCGTCGAGGACGAGGTGAGCCACGATTTGTTTGTCCAGGCCGTCCAGTCGCACGCCCCCATCGTGGCCCGCGGGCGCGGGGTTACGGGCGGGTTTGCTCGTGCTGCCTGATTCGACCGGATCATCCGACCCCTCGCCGCGATCGACACCCTCGACCGGGTCGGCATCGCCACCCGCGCCCGGACGGGTCGGCACCCGACGCCCGGACCCGGTCCGCCGACGGGGTCGGCGGACCCGCCGTTACGTCGGTCGGCCCGGTGCGAGGCCGCCCGTGTGGACCCAGTTCGGAAGGGGTTCGCGGGCGGCGAGCCAGGAGGCGGGGATGTCGGTCGGGTCGGTGCGGGCGGCCACCACGCCGGCCGTGATCGCGCAGGTGGTGTCGACGTCGCCCAGACCGCGGGCGGTTTCCCACAGCGCGTCGTGGAGGCTGTCCGGGTGGTGGGCCGCGGTCCACAGGGCGAACGGGACCGTGTCGGGGGCGCTGATCCGCGACCCGTTGCCCAGCACGCTCACCGCGTGCCGGACCGAGCTGCCGGGGGGCAGCCGGGAGGCGGTGCGCAGGCCGGCGGCCACGTCGCTTTCCGGGGTGTGCCCGGCCACCTCGGTCAGGAACTCGACCGGATCCGGGGCCGGTTCGTCCCGCCCCCGGGTCGCCAGGGCCGCCGCGACGGCCACCGCGACCGCGCCCGCGATCGCCTCCGGGTGGGCGTGCGTGGTCGCGGCGGAGCGCTCGGCCTCGGTCACGACGTGGGTGAGGTCCCGGTCCGCGTGCCAGGCGCCCAGCGGCGCGACCCGCATCGCGGCGCCGTTGCCCCACGAACCCTGGCCCCCGAATTGGCGGTGCGTCACCTCGCGCCACGACTCGCCCTCGTGGATCGCGCGCAGCACGCCATGCATCGACGGGCCGTAGCCGCGATGCGGGTCGGCCGTGTAGGACGCGGCGAAGTGGGTGGCCAGCGCGTCCTGGTCCACGTCGTCGCACAGGTGCAGGATGCGCAGTACGGACAGCGCCATCGCGGTGTCGTCGGTCCAGTGCCAGAACCCGGCTTCCGGTGCGATCCGGCGGGTCTGCCGCTCGGTGAGTTCGGCGCCTCGGTAGGCGAACCACTGTTCGCCGAAGGCGTCGCCGAGGGCGAGTCCATGCAGGGCACGGGCGGCGTTCGCGACGCGTCGGGTACGGTCCGGGTGGCTGGGGTTCATGCGCTTCACCCTGCCGGCGCCGGCTCGATCGGGTCCACGGCTTTCCCGGGCGCCCGAAGTCGGTCGCATCCGAAGGAAAGTGTCGGATATTGCTCAGTCTTATCTCGATATCAAGAGGCTCGGCATCGAACGACTCGCTAGAATGATCCCATGAAAGACGAGGTCGACCGGCTTGTCGCGGCATGGAAGCGGGAGCGCCCGGACCTCGACGTCGAACCCCTCGAAGTACTGAGCCGGGTCACCCGACTGGCGAGGCATCTGGACCGGGCCCGGCGTACCGCGTTCTCCGCGCGCCACCTCGAACCGTGGGAGTTCGACGTGCTCTCCGCGCTGCGCCGGGACGGCGCGCCGTACCAGCTCTCGCCCGGCCAACTGCTCACCCAGACCCTGGTGACCTCCGGGACGATGACCAATCGCATCGACCGCCTCGCCGCCAAGGGTCTGGTGTTGCGGCTGCCGGACCCGGACGACCGGCGCGGTGTGCTGGTCCGGCTGACCGAGGACGGTCGCGACCGGGTCGACGCGGCGATGGCCGAGCTGCTCGGCCAGGAGCGGGCCATCCTGGCCGGTCTGACGGTCGATCAGCAGGCGGCGCTCGCCGGGCTTTTGCGTTCGCTTGTCGCGCCGTTCGACAATCACGCCTGAAACAAACCTCTTTGACCATTTCATGGCCATGATTCACTCTTGGTGATCAAATGTGTCAAGCACCCGTTGTGTGTCGGGAACGGCTGCCTGTAGACAAGTCCCTGTTGGGAGCGCAACCGCAAGGGTTCGCCTCGGGGAACAGGAGCAAGGCATGACATGCATCAATCGGCCGGTCGGCGGCCCGCGTCGGGAGCGACGCGCCGCGAGTGACCGGACCGGCCGACCCACTTTTGCCGAACTCGTCGCACTGACCGGACACGACTAGCCCCGGCCTCTCGGAGGTGGGGGAACGGCCCCGCTCACGATCCGCGAAGGCGTCTTGGGGAAGTAACGCCGGAGCGGTCGGAAGGCGGCGACCGAGGAATGACACGTGGGGGCGCGGGGGTGGCCGGCCCGGGGGGAATTGTGGGGGGACTCGGGGGAGGGGCCGGGAAAAGTGGGGGAACGGGACGAGCACCGGGGTAAAGCGGGGCGGGGAAGCACGGGGCGGGGAACGCGCGCAGGGGGCGATGAAACGAGGGGGTCGGGGGGCGACCCGGGGAGAAAGTCGGCGGGGGTGCACACGGCGGCGGGCCGGTGGATGACGATCCACCGGCCCGCCGCCGTGTCCGCGTGCCCGGCTTCGGACACCGACCCGGCCGCTCGGATCCCGGCCGGTGGATCGGCTCAGTTCGCCGGCGATCCCGTGTCCGCGGGGCCCGCCTCCGGGGTGAAGGTCACCGGCAGCCGCTGCAGGCCCCGCATGATCAGCCCACCGCGCCACCGCAGTTCGTCCTCGGGCTGGGCGAGCCGTACGTCCGGCAGCCGACTCAGCAGTGTGCCGATCGCGATCTGGCCCTCCAACCGGGCCAGCGGTGCGCCGATGCAGTAGTGGATGCCGTGTCCGAACGCGAGGTGCTGGTTGTCCGCGCGGGCCGGATCCAGCAGATCGGGCTCGGCGAACCGGCGCGGGTCCCGGTCGGCCGCCGCGAGCACGACGAGTACCGGCTCGCCCGCCGCGATTTCCTGATCGCCGATGGTCAGCGAGCGGGTGGCGTAGCGCCACGTCGCCAGCTCCACGGGTCCGTCGTAGCGCAGCAGTTCCTCGATCGCGGACGGGAGGGAGGTCGGATGCGATCGGATTTCGCGAAGCTTCTCCGGGTTCGAGAAGAGTGCGTGCATTCCATTGCCGATGAGGTTGATCGTGGTTTCGAAACCCGCGAACAGAAGCACGAAGCACATGGCGGCGACTTCCGCTTCGGTCAAGTGGTCGTCATGGTCGCTCGCCCGGATCAGATCGGAGATCAGGTCGGTGCTCGGCGCAGCCCGCTTGCGATGGATCAACTCGGCCAGGTAGCCCCGGATCTTCTTGACCGACCGGGCGACGCCGCCACGCGGGCCGCCCCCGTGCCGCACCATCATCCCGGCCCAGGTCCGGAAGTCCGCCTGGTCCTCCTCGGGCACCCCGAGCAGATCGCAGATCGTGTGGATCGGCAGCGGAAACGCGAAGTCGTGGATCAGGTCGGCCTCGCCGTTGCGTGCGAAGTCGTCGAGGAGGGAGTCGGTCAATTCCTGGATACGGGGCCGGAACTCCTCGATCCGTCGGGGCGTGAAAGCCTTCGCGACCAGCCGGCGCAATCGGGTGTGGTCCGGCGGGTCGAGGTTGAGCAGGTGCGCGCCCACGCCCGAACGTTCGCCGGGGATGCCGACCTTGCCCTGCTTCCACGCCGCCTCGGACCAGCGTGGGTCCTTGCTCAGCCGCTGGTCGGCGAGTGCCTGCTTGGCGTCCGCGTACCGGGTGACCAGCCACGCCTCGACTCCGCTGGGCAGCGTCGTCCAGTGCACGGGCCGGTGCTCGCGCAAGTGTGCGTAGGCCGGGTACGGGTCGGCGACGAACTCGCGCGAGAACAACTCGGGTCCGGCCGGCACCGCGTGCGCCGGGCACCGGGCGGGGTCGTCGGTCACGACTGCGGGGTCCGCGTCGCGCGCAGGCCCTTGACACCGAGCCAGCCGATCGCGTTGCCCGCCACGAACGAGACGATCGTCAGGGCCAGATGGATCAGGAAGAACGTGGTCGCGCCGTCGTTCCAGGACCGGTCGTCGGCCCAGATGTTCTTGAGGAAGTTCGGCCACAGGATCCAGCTCCAGACGCCGAACAACACCAGACAGGTGGAAATACCTCGGCCGATCCTCAACGTGAAGCACCTGTTCCTCGGTCGAAACCCCAGCAAATTTGTCCCGGTTCAGTATGCGGCGGCGCGGTCGACCAACCGCAGCCGGGGGCCGCCAGTACGCTCATCACATGTCTGATTGGTTCCGGGCTTCTCGCAAGCCGGCCGTGTTCTGTGCTGCCGCGCTCGTTTTCGCGTTCGTTCCTGCTCCGGCCGCAGTGGCCGCAGGTTCCACGCCGGAGCCCCAACCACCGACGCCGATGTCCGACATCGGCGGACCGCGCCTGGCCCAGGCCGGTGTACAGAGCGACCTGCCGCCCGGCACACCGCCGTTGCCCGCCGTCGAGGGCTGGTCCTGGGTGGTCGCGGACGCGGACACCGGCAAGATCCTGGCGGCGAAGAACCCGCACTGGAAACTGCCGCCGGCCAGCACGCTCAAGATGTTGTTCGCCGACACGGTGCTGCCGAAGATCGACCGCAACACCACCCGTCTGGTGGCGCCCGCCGATCTGCAGAACCTGGGCGAGGGCAGCAGCCTGGTCGGGATAAAGGAGAACGAGACCTACAAGGTCGAGGACCTGTGGCGGGGTGTGTTCCTGCGCTCGGGCAACGACGCGGTGCATGTGCTGTGCGCGATGAACGGCGGCGTGCCCGCGACGGTGCAGCAGATGAACGAGCGGGCCAAGCAGCTCCAGGCGGGCGACACGAATGTGGTCTCGCCGGACGGCTACGACGCGCCGGGTCAGGTCTCCAGCGCGTACGACCTCGCACTGTTCGCCCGTGAGGGACTCAAGAACAACGACTTCCGGTCCTACGCGAGCACGAAGGTCGCCGACTTCCCGGGTGTGGCGGGGGCCAAGTTCCAGATCCAGAACACCAATACGATGCTCGGCCAGTATCCGGGGATGATCGGCGTCAAGAACGGCTACACCACCAACGCCGGCAACACCTTCGTCGGCGGTGCGCAACGCGGCGGCCACACGCTGCTGGTGAGCCTGATGCACGTCGAGGGCAAGGGCAAGACCTACGAGGACACCGGGAAGTTGCTCGACTGGGGCTTCGCCGCGCTGGCCCAGGCGAAGCCGGTCGGTGCGTTGGTCGAGCCGCTCGCGGTGCCGGGCGGCGATAAGAAGGACAAGAGTTCGAAGTCGGCCCAGGCCGGGTCGGGCGACGCGAAAACCGCTCACGCGGCGTCTTCCTCGAAGGACAAGGGCTTCAACTGGGGGCTGTGGGCGGGGCTGGGGGTGCCGGCGGCGCTCGTGTTGGGCGGCGGTGTGTTGTTCGCCCTTCGGCGGCGCGAGGGGAATACCGGGGTTCGGTTCGAGGACATGCAGCCTTAGCGGTTGCCCGGGTCGAGGTGGCCTCGAACGCCGGCCGGGTCGCATCGGCTGTGGACGCCGGTCGGCCGAAGTGGGCCGGGTTTACCGGGGGTTTCGGGTGAAGCGCTCCAGGAGGATGCCCAGGGCGGCGGTGCCGGCGATCGCCAGGCCGTAGGTGCGGGCCGGGTGGGCGGTCTTCGCGGTGTAGCGGGACAGGTCCAACACGGGTTCCGCCGCCGCCTTTTCCGCCGCGGCTTCGGCGTTCTCCGCGATATCCGCGGCCTCCTGGGCGTTGGCCGTCCAGGCCGCGCAGAACAGCAGCAGGCGGGTCACGAAGTAGATCCACAGGAGCAGTGCGACCGGCACCCCGAAGGCGCCGTACGCGCTCTTCCCCGCGACCCCCGCGATGTACGAGGACACCAGCAGCTTCAACAACTCGAAGCCGACCGCGCCGATCAGCGCGCCCTGGATCGCGACCGACCGGTGCATGGTCAGCCGGGGCATCCCGACCAGCAGGTAGAGGAACAACACCACGCTCGCGCCGACCGCGACCGCGAACGCGGCGATCTGGAGCAGGATCCGGCCGACCGGCTGGTGTTCGAGTCCGATCGAGTCGGAGATCTCCCGGATCACGACGGTCGCGAACGTGGACGCGCCCACCGACAGCGCGAGCGCCAGCCCCAGGCCGATCAACACGCCCACGTCGGCGAACTTGCGCACGAACACGTTGCCGGGTTCCTCGTCCACGTCCCACAACGCTCGGATGGAGGAGCGGGTCGCGTCGACCCATCCGGTCCCGGACACGAGCAGCAGCGCGCCGCCGATCACCCCGACCGCGCCGGCGTTGCGCACCAGCGCGTCCAGGTCGAGCTTGTCCGCGATGCCGGGGATCTGCTCGGAGATCTTGTTCTGCATGCGTCGGACCTGGGACGCGTCCAGCGCCGCGGCCACCACCGCCGCGGCGAGGGTGATCAGCGGGAACAGCGACAGGAAGCCGTAGTAGGTCACCGCTGCGGCAAGCCGATTGCCCTGTCGGTCGCCGTAGCGTGAATACGCCCGCCAGGTGGGGCCGATGATCGGGATCCGCGCCAATCGTTCCTTGATCGCCACGGATGACGGCTGCCCCTTCGATGCCCGACCCACACCCGACTCCGCTCTGTGACGTCCCGAGTGGCCACGGCGGCGTCACACGGGCAAGGGACCTGGCAACGACTGGCCGAACGCGAAGTCACGTTGCGGACGCCACACCCCGTCGGCGCCGTGCTCGTAGAGGCTGAAGCCCCAGATCGGGAAGACCGCGTCGTAGTCCACGAGTTCGGCGAACGCGAGGTCGAGCATATGGTCCGGCAGGTGGTGCGCGACGGTCACATGCGGGTGGTACGGGAAGTGCAACTCGCGCTCCAACGGCCCCGAACGCACCGCGGCCTCGATCCGCTCACACTCCGGGATGCCACGCGCGACCTGGACGAACACCACCGGCGAGGTCGGCCGGAAGGTGCCGGTGCTGCGCAGGTGTATGTCGAACGGGGCCTCGTCGGCGGCGACCGCGCGTAGATGTTCCTCGACGTCGGCCATCGCCTCGTCGGCCACCTCGGTGGGCGGCAGGAGGGTCACGTGGGTCGGGATGGCGTTCGCGAGCGGATCCCCGAACCCGGCGCGGCGAGCCTGCAGCTCGCTGCCGTAGGGCTCGGGAATCGCGATCGACACCCCGATGGTGCGCTTCGCCATGTGCTGCGCCTCAGGCTCCCGTCCGGCCGGTCACCGGGGGCAGGAAGCCGACACGGTCGTAGGTCTTGGCCAGCGTCTCGGACGCCACCGCGCGAGCCTTCTCCGCACCTCGGGCGAGCACCTTGTCCAGCTCGCTCGGGTCGTCCAGGTAGGTGCGTACGCGCTCCTGGAAGGGCTCCACGAATTCGACGAGCACCTCGGCCACCTCCTTCTTCAGGTCGCCGTAGCCCCTGCCCGCGAATCGCTCCTCCAACGCGGCGATCGAGGTGCCGGACAGCGCCGAGTGGATGGTGAGCAGGTTGGACACGCCCGGCTTCTCGGTCTCGTCGAAGCGCACCTCGGTGCCGGTGTCGGTGACCGCGCTGCGGATCTTCTTCGCGCTGACCTTGGGGTCGTCGAGCAGGTTGACGATGCCCTTGGGGGCCGAGGCCGACTTGCTCATCTTGATCGTCGGGTCCTGGAGGTCGACGATCTTGGCCGTCTCCTTGACGATGAACGGCTTGGGGATGACGTAGGTCTCGCCGTAGGTCGAGTTGAAGCGCTGCGCGACGTCGCGGGTCAGCTCCAGGTGCTGGCGCTGGTCCTCGCCGACCGGGACCGCGTCCGCCTGGTAGAGCAGGATGTCCGCGACCTGGAGCACCGGGTAGGTGAACAGGCCGACCGTGGTGCGGTCGCTGCCCTGCTTCGCGGACTTGTCCTTGAACTGGGTCATCCGCGCGGCCTCGCCGAAGCCGGTCACGCAGTTCATGATCCAGGCGAGCTGCGCGTGCTCGGGCACGTGGCTCTGGACGAACAGCGTGCAGCGCTCGGGGTCGAGGCCGACCGCGAGCAGTTGCGCGGCGGAGATCCGGGTGCGCTCGCGCAATTCCTTCGGGTCCTGGGGAACCGTGATCGCGTGCAGGTCGACCACACAGTAGAAGGCATCGTGGCTGTCCTGGAGCGGCACCCACTGACGGATCGCACCCAGGTAGTTGCCCAGGTGGAATGAATCCGCAGTGGGCTGGATTCCGGACAGAACACGGGGACGCGTCGATGCCATGACGCCATTCTCTCAGGCGCGTGAGGCGGATCCGGTCAGGGGAGCCGCACGACGTCCGCGCCGGGCGCACAACAAAGCGGGTGAGCGCCCCGGGGAACACGCAACGATCGTGCGGTGGTGCACAACGCAGGTGGCTTTACCGCTCCTTCCGGCGCAACCTAGGCTGTGGACGGCCGATACACAGGGTCGTCGACCGCACATCCACGGTGACGATCGCCTCCGGCCCCGGCCTGCCGCCATGCACGGCTACACCAACGGCACGGCACGTCGACGTGGGTCGCGGAAATCCCGTGTACCCGTGCGCTGCCGCCGTCCGCGAGAAGGGGATATCGCGTGCGCCTCACCTCGTGCTGCGGTCGATCGGGTCGCTCCGTGCTGCGGGCGGAGCGCGTATCGCCCGGAGCCGAGCGAGCGCGGATGCCTCGACAGCGGCGCCGCGGGTTCGTCGCGCCGCGGGCGGCCGAGCTGCGGCACTACGTGATGTGCCCGCCGGTGTTCTTGGATCCGGCGGTGGCCGGGTCCGCGGCGCGGACCACCGCCGCGATGGGGCAGTGGGAGCGGTTGCGCGGGACGCTGATCGCGCTGGGGCATCGGGTGAGCCTGGTGCCGGGCCGGCCGGGGCTGCCCGGCATGGTGTTCGCCGCGCGGGCCGCGACCGTGGTCGGCGGGCGGGTGTTGGGGGCGCGGCCCCGTGCGGCGGATCGCTCCGCCGAGACGCCGGTCTACCTGGAGTGGTTCGATCGGCACGGCTTCCGGGCGGGTCTGGAACCGGTGTTCGCGCACGAGGGCGAGAGCGATCTGATCCCGGCCGGACCGCGACTGTTGGCCGCGGCGGGACCGTCGACGGAGCCGGCCGCGCATGCCGAGGCGGAGGCGTTCTTCGGCCTGCCGGTGCTTGCGCTCGAACTCGCCGACCCGCGCTTCGAGCGGCTCGGGTCGGCGCTGACCGTGCTGGGCGAGCACACCGTGGCCTTCTACCCGGGGGCGTTCACACCTCGGGCGCAGCGTCGCTTGGCCCGGGTGTTCCCGGAGCGGATCGAGGTCGACGAGGCGGACGCGCTCGCGCTCGGCCTGGACGCCGTCTCCGACGGGCGCAGCGTGTTATTGGGTGACACGACACCGGCGCTCGCGGCCCGGCTCGCGGGCCGGGGTTTTCGTACGATCGAGCTTGATATGTCGGCATTCGCGGCCCACGGTGCGGGCGTGCGCAGTTGCGTACTGGAACTGCGCGCCGGTCGTTGATCGCACGCCTTCGCGGGGTATCCCGTCCGTGCGCACTCGGGTGAGTTCATCCTTCTTGCCGCTGTTGTGCGTTTTCCTGGTTTTCGTACCTTCATTTGCCCTCGTACCACGGATCCCTCCCACCACATCCCGAGCGATCTCCACCGTTGCGAAAGGACGTCATGAGCACGCAGCACTCGCCCGTCCCCTCCTCCGAGCACCAGTCCGGGATCGGCCGTCAGGCCGGCCCGGGAGTCGAGAGCACCCGACTGATCGAACAGGCCGAGGAGTTCAGCGCGCACAACTACCACCCGCTGCGGATCGTGGTGGCCCAGGCGCACGGCGCCTGGATGACCGATGTCGAGGGTCGCCGCTATCTGGACATGCTGGCCGGGTACTCCGCGCTCAACTTCGGGCACGGCAACGCGCGCCTGATCGACGCGGCCAAGCGGCAACTGGATCGGGTCACGCTGACCAGCCGGGCGTTCCACAACGACCGGTTCGCACCGTTCTGCGAGCAGCTCGCGGAGCTGGCCGGCATGGAGATGGTGCTGGTGATGAACACCGGCGCGGAGGCGGTGGAGACCGCGGTCAAGACCGCGCGCAAGTGGGGCTACGAGGTCAAGGGTGTGCCGGACGGGCAGGCCAGGATCGTGGTCGCGGCCGGCAACTTCCACGGCCGCACCACCACCATCGTGAGCTTCTCCACGGACGAGGAGGCGCGCCGGCACTTCGGCCCGTACACCCCGGGCTTCGACGTGGTGCCCTACGGCGACGCGGCGGCGCTGCGGGCGGCGATCACCGACGACACGGTGGCGGTGCTGATCGAGCCGATCCAGGGCGAGGCCGGCGTGCTGGTCCCGCCGCCGGGCTATCTGGCCGAGGTGCGTCGGGTCACCGCGGAGCGCGGGGTGTTGTTCATCGCCGACGAGATCCAGTCCGGGCTCGGGCGCACCGGTCGCACCTTCGCGTGCGAGCACGAGGGTGTGGTGCCGGACATGTACATCCTGGGCAAGGCGCTCGGCGGCGGCATCCTGCCGATCTCGGCCGTGGTGTCCTCGCGCGCGGTGCTCGGCGTCTTCGCACCGGGCGAGCACGGCTCGACGTTCGGCGGGAATCCGCTGGCCTGCGCGGTGGGCCTGGAGGTGCTGGAGATCCTGCGCTCCGGCGAGTTCCAGCAGCGCTCCGCCGACCTCGGCGACCACCTCCACCGCGAACTCGCCGCCCTGGTGGGCCACTCGGTGGTCACCGTGCGCGGTCGCGGCCTGTGGGCGGGCGTCGACATCGATCCGGCCCACGGCACCGCGCGCGAGGTCTCCCAGGCCCTGATGGACCGAGGCGTCCTGGTCAAGGACACCCACGGCCAGACCATCCGCATCGCCCCACCCCTGGTCATCTCCAAGGACGACCTGGAGTGGTCATTGGACCAACTGCGAGCGGTGTTGGGCTGACACACTCGCGCCTACGCGAAGACGGCCCCGGCGCCGAAGGCTCCGAGGCCGTCGGCGGGTGACCCCGCGCGCGGCGGAACGGGCCCACATCGTCGGGGTAGCCAGTGGTAGCGCCGGAGATACCATCGGTGGCGACAGTATCTCCGGCGGTACTCTCCCGGCCGAAGGAGCCGCCGGACGTCGTTCGCCGGCGAGGGCGGCATCACACCGGGCGCGTCAGCCGCGAAGCGCGTGCGCGAAGGCCTTCCACGCTGCCGACGTGATGGTCAGGTGTCCGACGCTCGGGTCCTTCGAGTCGCGGACCGGGACGAAGCCCGGGAGATCATCGCGGACCTCGACACAGTCTCCTTGAGCCCCACTGTGCGTGCTCTTGCGCCAGGCATCGCGCGGATGGCTACTCATTACTTCAGGTCCTTAGCGATCGTGTGCATCAAATCACGCGAGGGTTCGACGTCCGCTGCCGCAGCACGTAGGAGGTCGAAGGTGCTCGAGTATGTCTTCAGATCGTCATCCCGTTCGATAAAGAGATTACTGGTCTGCTCTTCGACATACACGACGTCGAGATCGCCGGGAATCGGGAACTCCAGAATCACGAATGATCCGAGCAGGCCCGCATGCGCCCCGGACGCGAACGGCAGCACCTGCAGGGTGATGTTCGGCTGCTCGGACACGGCGAGCAAGTGCTGTAGTTGTCGCCTCATGGTGGCCGGTCCTCCGATGACGCGCCGCAACGCCGACTCGTCGACGATCGCCCAGAGTTCCAGAGGAGTCGAGCGCGACAGCGTCGCGGCCTGACGGGCCAGGCGAACGTCCACCAAGGCGTCGACCTGGGACGGAGTGCTGACCGGCGAGAGGCTGCGCGTGACGGTGCGGGCATAGTCGGGTGTCTGGAGCAGGCCGGGGACAAGCGTCACCTGATGGCTCCGAGCCGACGTCGCTTCGGCCTCGAACGCCAGGTAATCCGCGTAACGCCTCGAAACGACGTCGCTGTACGGCGCCCACCACACGCGAAGTCTGCTGTGCCGGGCGAGTTCCGTCAGAGCCTCTTTGGTTGCGACATCCACGACTCCGTAGATGTCGAGCACCCGAGCGAGATCATGAGGCTTGAGTCCGGTGCGCCCGTACTCGATGCGGCTCATCTTCGTCGGATGCCAGCCCATCCGGTCGGACGCTTCTTCGGCCGTAAGTTCTGCTGCGCATCGGAGTTTGCGCAACTCCAAGCCCAGCATGCGCCGCCGCACGGTCGGGATCGCCGCCATGGTTCGCCTCCTTCTTTGCATACCGATGCGCGCCAAGTCTGGATGCCCACGAGCCTGTCAACACGCGAATCAATAAGTGCATGTCGAGATCTGAAGAGTGTGTTGCACTTTCGCCAGGATAGGAGCAGGCTACAGATAGCGACATGAATCGCACGGATGGTGAGATTTGTTGCTCTGTGGAGACAGTTTGGCCTTCGGCCGCTCTGCGCCGACTCGAATCGCGCGGCGGTTCGAGACCCGCCAGTGCGAGAGCCCTCGGAGCGCACCCGGGCGGTCGTCGGATGTGAAGGAGGAACGCGCCACCTGGAGGGGCCGAATTCCGCACGACCACAAGGCGGTTGGCTTGCAAGCCGCCGCCCAACCGATGTAGGGGGCGAGCAATCGCCTTGGACAGCAGCTCGCCCCCTACGTCCCCAATGGAGAGGACAGTACCCACGATGCCAGATGCCAACGAAGTGGACGTCATTTCGCCGGCCGACGCCACGACCGCCGACGCCTTCCAAAACGCCCGACTCGCCTACCTCGTACGGCAGGCCGCGCTCGTCATGCGACGCCAAGAGGCGGCCCGACCCCGCCGGGAGGTGGTCTCGCACAGCGGGGACGACCTTCGCGTCGGCACGGAGTTCTTCGAGCGTCACCGGCACGCGCTCTGCCGGGATGCCGTCTCCGAGCGGGACGGGACGTTGATGGACGTCATCGGCACATGCATCTATCTACGCGGCCGTGACGGGCTCGAATTCGTCTGCCGCATCCACGACTTGGTGATCCTCGCCCCGCCGCCGCCGATCCTGTACCGACGCGTGCGCTACGTCGGCCCGGAGGACCCCACGCACCGCCCGGACGGCGAACTCACCGAACTGTGGGCCGTCGACCAAGGCAAACTCGCCACCGTGCAACCCGCCAACGGCCACGCCTGGTTCGCCCTGCTTTCCGACCTGGAACGCACCGGCTTCACCCTCGGCCCGATCGCCGACTGGCCGAAGCCACCCTTTCCGCCGAACCGCCCCACCTGACCACACACCACTACGCACACGGCAGCGGCCGCCCCGGGAGACCTCCCGAGGTGGCCGTCGTCCGTGGCGGAAGGCTTCGGCCGGACCTCTTCGTCACGGATGTAGAACCACCGCAACGCCACTCGTCGTCGAGGTCGTCCAGCGGCCCACCCAGGTGCCCGCCGAGGCCGCCGTTCCCTCGGGCTCCGCCGCGCCGGCATCCGTTGCGACAGGTTCTCCCGGCCCGGAGCGTGCCTGGGAAGGCCACTTGCCGTGATCAGGTGATGCTTACGACCGTCACAGTCACCGAGACGACGAAGGGGCCGCCCTCGGTGGGGCGGCCCCTCCTTGTCGGGTGTCTCGGATACCCCTTCTCACGAGCTGCGGCGGCCGACCAGCCTCGGTCTGGGTTCTATGCCGGAGAGGCCGTTCCAGGCCAGGTTGACCAGGTGGGCTGCGACGTCGGCCTTCTTCGGGCGGCGGACGTCGAGCCACCACTGGCCGGTCAGGGCGACCATGCCGACCAGCATCTGGGCGTACATCGGGGCGAGCTTCGGGTCGTAGCCGCGCGACTTGAACTCCAGGCCGAGTACGTCCTCGACCTGGGAGGCGATGTCGCTGATCAGCGATGCGAAGGTGCCGGTGGATTGGGCCACCGGCGAGTCCCGGACCAGGATCCGGAAGCCGTCGGTGTTGTGGTCGATGTAGTCGAGGAGGGCGAAGGCCGCCTGTTCGAGCAGTTCCCTGGGGTGCCCGCCGGTCAGTGCGCCGGTCACCCCGTCCAACAATGCGCTGGTCTCGCGGTCCACCACGACGGCGTACAGACCTTCCTTGCCGCCGAAGTGTTCGTAGACCACCGGCTTCGAGACACCCGCCTTGTGCGCGATCTCCTCGACACTCGTCGCGTCGTAGCCACGCTCCGCGAACAGTGTTCGACCGATGTCGATCAACTGCTCGCGACGCTCTTTCCCGGTCATGCGCACACGACCGCCGCCGCGCGGTGCACTCCGCCTGCTGCTCTCGGTCACTGGCCCATCATGCCGCGCGGCGAGCCGCGACCCGTTCCCGGTCCGGCCAACGTACGTCCCGGACCCAGCCGAGCTTCTCCATCCAGCGGATCGTCCGGGCGCTGCTGTCGAGCTGGCCGCGCAGTACGCCGTGTCGTGCGCTGGTCTGATCCGCGTGGTGCAGGTTGTGCCAGGACTCGCCCATCGAGGGGATCGCCAGCCACCACACGTTGCCCGAACGGTCCCGGGACTTGAACGGCTGGTCACCGACCGCGTGGCAGATCGAGTTGATCGACCAGGTCACGTGGTGCAGCAGTCCCACCCGGACCAGGCCGGCCCAGAAGAACGCGGTCAGCGCGCCCTGCCACGACCATGCCCACAGGCCGCCGACCAGCGCGGGAACGGCCAGCGAGATTGCGACCCACAGCGGAAACTGCCGGGAGACGCGCACCATGTCGCGGTCCTTGAGCAGGTCCGGCGCGTACTTCTCCTGCGAGGTCTGCTCGACGTCGAACAGCCATCCCATGTGCGCCCACCACAGACCCTTGGCCAGCGCGCCGACGCTGGTGCCGTAGCGCCACGGCGAGTGCGGGTCGCCGTCCTTGTCGGAGAACCTGTGGTGCTTGCGGTGGTCGGCGACCCACCGCACCAGCGGCCCCTGCACCGCCATGTTGCCCGCGATCGCGAGCATGATCCGGACCCAGCGTTTGGCCTTGAACGACCCGTGGGTGAAGTAACGATGGAACCCGATCGTGATTCCGTGGCCGGTGATGGCGTACATCACGACCGCGATCACCACGTCGTGCCAGGACAGCCCCCAACCCCATGCCGCCGGCACCGCTGCCACCAGCGCGAGGAACGGGATGCCGATGAAGAGCGCCAGGGCGATCTGCTCGGCGAAGTGCTTGCGCTCGCCGCCGAGGGTGCCGCGCGGTGCGGTGTCGGTGGCGGACTTCCGTTCGGCTTCGAGCACGCCGGCGCCGGGGGAAGGGGTCATGAGGAGTCCCTCAGGTCGGGGGCGGACAACGCTACGGCGACGTAACCTACGGAGCCGTAAGTTCCGTCAGTATGGCAGGTCATGAGCGGAAAGTGAGGTGTCTGTACCCTCTCCGATTCTTCCGGTGAATCCCACGTCGGAGAGGCTTTCCGCGCCCGCTCGACGGCATGCGCGCGGCGTCGGACCGGGCTCGCGCGGGTCCGCGGCGCGCGCTCGTGGCGATGTTCCGTCGGGCCGACGGGGGGTTATTCGCGCACGAAGAGCCGAGGGGCCGGCATAGTGGGTGCCGTGAAAACGGGACGCACCCGCCTGCCAAGCGGAATGCCCGATTCATTCCGCTATGGTGTAACTCGGCAGCACACGGGGTTTTGGTCCCCATGGTCCAGGTTCAAATCCTGGTAGCGGAGCCTTTCGGCGGCATCGCCGGCACTGGCGCGTGGAGCCTTCTCCCGACGGCGCTATCCTCGTAGGGCCCGGTTTGTTCGGCTCGGCTTCGTCGTGCCGTCATTTCGTTTCTCCGGAGTCGGCCTCCGGAGTCGTCGGGCATCCCCCGCCAGCGATGCCGAGGAGCCTTGCTCTGTGAGCCCCATCCGCCCGGCTGCCGTCGTCGTACTTGCTGCGGGTGAGGGCACCCGCATGCGTTCCAAGACCACCCCGAAGGTGTTGCACGCCCTGGCCGGTCGGGCCATGGTCGGGCATGTGGTCGAGGCCGCCAGACGGCTGGATCCCGAGGACCTGATCGTCGTCGTCGGCCATGGCCGCGACCAGGTGGCGAGCTACCTGTCCGCGCTCGACCCGGCCGCCCGGGTGGTCGTCCAGGAAGAGCAGAACGGTACCGGTCACGCCGTGCGGGTCGCCCTGGACGGGCTCGCCGCGGGCAGCCGGGAGCCGGACGGCGTGGTCCTGGTCACGTGCGGGGACACCCCGCTGCTGACCACGGAGAGCCTGGCCGCGCTGGTCGCCACCCACGAGCGCGAGGGCAACGCCGTCACCGTGCTCTCCGCGGTCGTGCCCGACCCGACCGGCTACGGCCGGATCGTCCGGGAGAACACCCCCGACGGACGCGGCGCGGTGACCGCGATCGTCGAGCACAAGGACGCCTCCGCCGCCCAGCGCGCGATCGCCGAGATCAACTCCGGCGTGTACGCGTTCGACGGCAAGCTGTTGCGCGAGGCGCTCGGCCAGATCACCCCGCACAACAGCCAGGGCGAGGAATACCTCACCGACACGCTGCACGTGCTGCGCGAGGCCGGACACCGGGTGGGCGCCGCCGCGGCCGTGGACCACCGGGAGATCCTGGGTGTCAACGACCGGGTGCAGCTCGCCGAGGCCCGGCGGGTGTTCAACAACCGCCTGATCGAGGCCGCGATGCGCGCCGGGGTCACCGTGATCGACCCGGCGACCACCTGGATCGACGTGGACGTCACGTTCGAACCGGACGCCGTGCTCCACCCCAACACCCAGCTCCACGGTGCGACCAGCGTCGCCGCCGAGGCCGTGGTGGGCCCCAACAGCACACTGCGCGACACCGTCGTCGGCGAGCGGGCCCACGTGTACAACACCACGAGCGAGGGCGCCGAGATCGGCCCCGAGGCCACCGTGGGTCCGTACACCTACCTGCGACCGGGTACCCGGCTCGCGCGCGGGGCCAAGGCCGGCGGCTTCGTGGAGATGAAGAACGCCGTGGTGGGCGAGGGTTCCAAGGTGCCGCATCTGACCTACGTCGGGGATGCGACCATCGGGGTGGGCGCCAATATCGGTGCGGCCACGATCTTCGTGAACTACGACGGCGTGAACAAGCACCGCACGGTGGTCGGGGACCACGTGCGGGTGGGCAGCGACACCATGCTGATCGCCCCGATCGAGATCGGCGACGGCGCTTACACCGCCGCCGGATCGGCGATCACAGAAGATGTCCCGCCCGGTGCGATGGCGGTGGCGCGGGGGCGCCAACGCAACATCGACGGGTGGGTCGCACGCAAACGCGCGGGAACGGCCTCGGCGCAGGCCGCCGAACGCGCGCTCGCGGTCACGCAGGGCGACTCGGGTGACGTGCACACAACGGCCGGGCCGAACGACGGTTCGACCGAGGCGAATGGCAAGGAGACGGTGCTGTGAGCGGGATCAAGGTGACGCCTGAGCGCAAGCTCATGCTCTTCACGGGCAGGGCCCACCCCGAACTTGCGAAGGAGGTGGCCTCGGAGCTCGGTGCGGATCTCGTTCCCACCAAGGCCTTCGAGTTCGCCAACGGGGAGATCTACGTACGGTTCGAGGATTCCGTACGGGGTGCCGACGCGTTCGTGATCCAGAGCCACACGGCTCCGATCAACACGTGGATCATGGAACAGCTCATCATGATCGACGCGCTCAAGCGGGCCTCCGCCAAGCGCATCACGGTCATCGTGCCGTTCTACGGCTATGCCCGGCAGGACAAGAAGCACCGCGGTCGCGAGCCGATCTCGGCCCGGCTGATGGCGGACCTGTTCAAGACCGCGGGTGCCGACCGGCTGATGGCCGTGGACCTGCACACCTCGCAGATCCAGGGCTTCTTCGACGGCCCGGTGGACCACCTGTTCGCGCTGCCGCTGCTGGCCGACCACGTCGGCAAGCGGGTGGACCGCGAGCGGCTGACCGTGGTCTCCCCGGACGCCGGTCGGGTCCGGGTGGCCGACCAGTGGACGGACCGCCTGGGTGCGCCGCTGGCGATCATCCACAAGCGCCGCGACCCCAACATCGCCAACGAGGTCACCGTGCACGAGGTGGTCGGTGACGTCACCGGCCGGACCTGTGTCCTGGTCGACGACATGATCGACACCGGTGGCACGATCTGCGCCGCCGCCGACGCGCTGTACGACAACGGCGCCGCCGACGTGATCGTGGCCGCCACCCACGCCGTGCTGTCCGGCCCCGCCGTGGACCGGCTCAAGAACTCGCGGATCAGCGAGGTCATCGTGACCAACTCGCTGCCGATCGAGGAGGAGCGTCAGTTCGACAAGCTGACCATCCTGTCGATCGCCCCGATGGTGGGCCGGGCGATCCGCGAGGTCTTCGAGGACGGTTCGGTCACGAGCCTGTTCGAGGGCCACAGCTGACCCACGGCTTCGGTCACCTCGGCCCGGATGGGCCGTTGAGTTGTAACTTGCGTACGCCGCCCGGTCGTTCGGCCGGGCGGCGTACGTGTGCCCACCTGCTTTTCAAGGTATGTTGCCCCGCATGGGGAGCGCACTGTCACTCGTTCGAGTGGTGCTCGCCGCGACCCGATTTCGGGGTGACCGAGAAGAGCGGGTAGGCTAACGGGGTTGCCCGGCGAGGGATGCGCGCTACTTGCTCCGTGATCGACGCGGTAGTTGTGTGTCGTGTGCTCCTCCAAGGCTTTTGCAGGGGACCCGGTGCCACTCGGGCACCTACGAACCGGCTCCGGCGATCATCGTCCGCAGTCGGTCCGCACCATGGGGACCCCGCCCCGCCATCCGCCACCGCGTCGTTCGAGGAGTACCCGTCGTGTCCGAGGTCCGTATCGTCGCCGAGCCGCGTTCCGAGTTCGGCAAGGGTGCCGCCCGTCGCGCCCGTCGCGCGGGTAAGGTGCCGGCCGTCCTCTACGGTCACGGCTCCGCTCCGCTCCACCTTGCGCTTCCGGGCCACGAGCTCATGCTCGCGCTCAAGACCCCCAACGTGCTGTTCTCGCTGGACATCGACGGCAAGGCGCAGCTCGCCCTGCCCAAGGATGTACAGCGGCACCCGATCAAGCGTCACCTCGAGCACGTCGACCTCCTGATCGTCCAGAAGGGCGAGACGGTCACGGTCGAGGTCCCGGTCAGCACGGTCGGCGACATCGCCCCGGGCGGCCTGCTCGAGACCGTCGTCCCGGCGCTCCCCGTCGAGGCCGACGCCACCGCGCTCCCCGGCACCATCGAGATCGACGTGACCGGCCTGGAGCCGGGCGCCTCGGTGCACGCCAAGGACATCAAGCTGCCGAAGGGCACCGCGCTCGCGGGCGACCCGGACGCGGTCATCCTGCACATCCTCACCCCGTCGGCTCCGGAGCCGACCGCCGAGGAGACCGCGGCCGACGAGGCCTGATCGGTCGTTGTCGTCAAGGCGAACGCGGGGATCACAACATCATGAGTGAGTCGCAGGCCCACGCCGGCACGGAGAACAGTCCGTGGTTGGTCGTGGGCCTCGGCAATCCCGGGCCCGAGTACACCGGGAATCGCCACAACGTCGGATTCATGGTCGTCGACCTGCTCGCCGAGCGGGATCGCTCGAAGTTCAAGGCGCACAAGTCGCGCGCCCAGGTGGTGGAGACCCGGATCGGCCCGCACCGGGTGGTGCTGGCCAAGCCGATGTCGTTCATGAACCTGTCCGGTGGTCCGGTGACCGCGCTGCGCGACTTCTACAAGATCCCGGTCGCGAACATCATCGCGGTCCACGACGAGTTGGACGTCGACTTCGGCGTGCTGCGGCTCAAGCGCGGTGGCGGCGACAACGGGCACAACGGCCTGAAGTCGATCACCAAGTCGCTCGGACCCGACTACCTGCGGGTGCGGTTCGGCATCGGTCGCCCGCCCGGGCGGATGGACGTCGCCGCGTTCGTGCTCAAGGACTTCTCCGCGACCGAGCGCAAGGAACTCGCGTTCGAGGTGGACCGCGCGGCCGACGCGTGCGAGGCGCTGGTGCGCGAGGGCCTGGAACGCGCGCAGAATCAATTCAACACCTGATCGTGGCGGATCGGGGCGGACGAACGAGGGCGGGCTCCCCACGGGGACCCGCCCTCGGCCGTACCCGCTCGGCTACCAGCGCCCGTCGTCGCGGATGCGCACCGGTGCCAGCCCCAGGACCAGCGTGCTGATCGCGTTGTCCATCGACGAGCCGATGAACCACTCGCCGGTGTGGTCCAGGCCGAACACCCGACCGCTCGGGTCGATCGCCAGATAGCTGCTGCCGTCGTCCTCGTCGCCCAGCGGGGCCAGCGGGGTGCCCAGCGCGCGACCCACGTCGGTGAGCGTGCGCGGCAGGTGCAGCCCGCGGGTGGGGTCGATGGTGAACGGTCGACGGAGCACGTCCTTGCCCGCGCCGGTGATGGCGAAGTGCAGCGTGCCGAATTCGGCCCAGGCCACCAGCGCCGCCGGGAACACGCTGTGCCGGTGCCCGTCGGGCGACTCGTGGTCGCTGATCTGCCGGGCCCAGGTCTCGGCCTGGGCCAGCCGGCGGCGGCCCACGGTCCAGCCGGCCCGCTTGAGCTCGTGCACCACGTCGGTGGAGAAGCGGGACACGTCAGCCGCTTTCCGTCGACGCGACGCCGAAGTGTTCGAGCATCGGCGCGCAGGATCGACACGGCGGTTGATACGTGTCGTGTCGTGGGTCGCCGTCCTCGCGGATCCGGCGCAGGGTCAGCTTGGCCCCCTTGAGCGAGCGCCGTGCCTCCTGCACGGTGAACGCCCGCCGGGCCGCCCGCTTGGTGCGCGCCGCCTCCGCCTCGAAGAGATGCTCGGACACCAGCTCGACCTCGGGGCAGCGGCCCCGCCAACGTTCGCGTGCCTCGACCGGGAGAGCCATCAGGAAGTCCCGGACCAGCGGATGCGCCGTCGGCACGGTGTCGCCCTTGGCGCCGGCCCGGGTCCGGACGCGCTTGCCGATGAACAGCGCCGCGGCCACGGCCGGGAGGATGCTCTCCCGGGTGCTCCCGGGGGCATCCCGCTCGTGCGGGTCGGGATCCACCGGTTCGAGGTCCGGATCCACTTCCGCCGTACGTTCCTTCGCCAGTGTCGTCGTCGGAGTACCCGCGGCCACGTGGCGTTCCCTTCTCGTTCATGTGCTGCTGCAATCGACGCGGTTGTGTCGACGGATCGATCATGCCGCGCCCGGATCGGTGACTGTGCGTGTAACAGCGTGCCAAACGTCTCGGCGACCCGTGCAACCGGGACTCCCGCAAAGATCTTTGCAGTTCGGACCGACCGCGGATTTCCCGGTTGACCCGCGGCGGAGCGGATCGGGCGCTAGCTTCGTTCGGGTGGGGGTGCCGTGCGGCGGCTGGGCCCGCGCGGCCGGGGGGTTGCAGGGGAGTTGACGCTTCGTCATGTCGAATTCCGGGTCTGGGCGGGCCATCGGGCTCGCCGTCATAGGGGCCGGCTATTGGGGACCCAATCTGGTGCGCAACGCGCAGGCCACACCGGCCCTGCGGGTGGAATGGCTGTGTGATCTGGACGAGGCGCGGGCGCGCACGGTGCTGGGGGAGTACAGCACGGTGCGGGTGAGCACGTCGTACCGGGAAGTGTTGGCCGATCCCGCGGTGCACGCGGTGGCGATCGCGACGCCGGCCGCGACGCACTTCGAGCTGGTCGCGGCGGCGCTGGAGGCGGGCAAGCACGTTCTGGTCGAGAAGCCGATCACGGCCGCGCACGCGGACGCGGTCAAGCTGGTCGAACTGGCGGAGCGCAACGGGCTGACGCTGATGTGCGATCACACGTTCTGCTACATGCCGGTGGTCCGACACATCCGCGAGCTGATCCACGGCGGCGAACTGGGCGACATCCGCTTCTTCGACTCGGTGCGGATCAACCTGGGCCTGGTTCAGCCGGACGTGGACGTGTTGTGGGACCTGGCGCCGCACGATCTGTCCATCCTGGACTTCATCCTGCCGCCCGGGGTGCGCCCGGTGTCGGTGACGGCGCACGGCGCGGATCCGCTGGGCACCGGCCGGGCCTGCCTGGCCTATCTGGTGTTGCGGCTGAGCAACGACGCGATCGCGCACGTGCATGTGAACTGGCTCTCGCCGACCAAGGTGCGCACCACCATCATCGGCGGCTCGCGGCGCACCGTGGTGTGGGACGACACCAATCCCGCGGCCCGACTCCAGGTGCACGACAAGGGGGTCGACCTCACCGCGGACGCCGAACTCAGCCGGGAGGCCCGGCGGGAGAAGCTGATCTCCTACCGGGTGGGCGACGTGGTCTCGCCCGCGCTGCCCGAGCGGGAGGCGCTGCGCGCGGTGATGGCCGAGTTCGCCGACGCGATCGACACCTCCCGGCCGGCGCTGACCGACGGGCGCGCGGGTCTGCGCGTCCTGGAACTGTTGGAGGCGGCCTCGCGCAGCCTGGAACTGGGCGGCGTCACCGTCGCGGTGGGAGAACTCTGATGGGTGTCGAGATAGCCGGTTCGCGCTGCGTGGTCACCGGCGGCGCGGGGACCATCGGGTCCACCATCGTCGACCGGCTGCTCGCCGCCGGGGCGGCGCACGTGGTCGTCCTGGACAACCTGACCCGAGGGCATCGGGGCAACCTGGCCCGGGCATTGGCCGACGAGCGGGTCGAGCTGGTCGACGGCGACATCCGGGACCGGCCGCTGCTGGCCCGGCTGATGCCGGGCACCGACGTGCTGTTCCACCTCGCCGCGATCCGGATCACCCAGTGCGTCGAGGAACCCCGGCTCGCGCTGGAGGTGCTCGTGGACGGCACCTACGACGTCATGGAGGCGGCGGTCGCCGCCGACGTGCGCAAGGTGGTCACCTCCTCCTCGGCGTCGGTCTACGGCCTCGCCGAGGAGTTCCCGACCACCGAGCTGCACCACCCGTACGACAACGACACGTTCTACGGTGCGGCCAAGCTGTTCAACGAGGGCCTGCTGCGCAGCTTCCGGGCGATGTACGGCCTGGACTACGTGGCACTGCGCTACTTCAACGTCTACGGCCCGCGGATGGACGTGCACGGCTTGTACACCGAGGTGTTGATCCGCTGGATGGAGCGGATCGGCAAGGGGGAACCCCCGTTGATCTTCGGCGACGGCCTGCAGACCATGGACTTCGTGTACACCGAGGACATCGCCCGCGCCAACCTCCTTGCCGCGCAGGCCG
Source organism: Embleya sp. NPDC059213 (assembly GCF_042754445.1). Classification (NCBI taxonomy): domain Bacteria; kingdom Bacillati; phylum Actinomycetota; class Actinomycetes; order Kitasatosporales; family Streptomycetaceae; genus Embleya; species Embleya sp. NPDC059213. The sequence goes on along the minus strand of NZ_JBHZAV010000021.1, from coordinate 59,813 downwards.
ATGCCGCCGGTGAGGTGTTCAACATCGCGTCCGGGAGCGAGACTTCGCTGCGCGGACTGGCCGAGCGGCTGTTGGTGGCGATGGGTGCGGACGGGTTGGGCATCGAGTACGGCCCGGCGCGGGCGGCCGGCGGGGTGACCCGACGGTTGGCCGATACCACCAAGGCCGCACGGGAGTTGGGCTTCACCGCCGAGGTGGACATCGACGAGGGGCTGCGCCGACTGGTGGCGTGGTGGCGGGACGCGGTCTGATCCGATCGGGGCACCGAGGGGGTTCGGTGCACCACCGGGTGCGAGGCGGACGGGCAGACATGGGCGGGCGACCGGGCTGGGGGAAGGCACGATGAGCATGGAACGAATTCCGGTGATGCGGCCCTGGATGGGCGAGGAGGAGGCCGCCGCCGCGGCGGACGCGGTGCGTTCGGGGTGGGTGGCCCAGGGACCTCGGGTGGCCGCCTTCGAGCGGGCGTTCGCGGAATACGTCGAGGTGCCCGCGGCGATCGCGGTGTCCTCGTGCACCACCGCGTTGCATCTGGCGTTGATCAACGCCGGGGTGGGGCCGGGCGACGAGGTCGTGGTGCCCTCGTTGTCCTTCGTGGCCACCGCCAACGCGGTGCGCTACGTGGGCGCGCGCCCGGTGTTCGCCGATGTCGAACTCGCCACCGGCAACCTGACCCCGCAGACGATCGAACCGGTGCTCACCGCCGCGACACGTGCGGTGGTCCTGGTCGACCAGGGCGGCATCCCGGCCGACCTGGACGCCGTGCGGGCGCTGGTGGACGCCCGCGGCATCGTGGTCGTGGAGGACGCGGCGTGCGCGGCGGGCTCGACGTACAAGGGCCGCCCGGTGGGCGCGGGCGCGATGTCCGCGACCTTCTCCTTCCATCCGCGCAAACTGCTCACCACCGGTGAGGGCGGCATGCTCACGCTCGCGCGCGAGAGCGCGGCACCGCGGCTGCGCCGGTTGCGCGAGCACGGGATGAGTGTGAGCGCGGCCGATCGGGACGCGGCGGACCGTGCGGGCGGGGCGCCGGTGGTGGAGAGCTACGACGAACTCGGCTTCAACTACCGGATGACCGACATCCAGGCGGCGGTCGGCCTGGTGCAACTGGGCCGACTGCCCGCGATGGTCGCCCGCCGTCGGGAACTGGCGGCGCGCTACCGCGAGTTGCTCGCCGATCTGCCTGGGTTGGCGACGGCGGGCGATCCGGCTCACGGGTTGTCCAACCACCAGGCGTTCTGGGTGCTGCTGCCCGAGGACTTCCCGATGTCGCGCGACGAACTGCTCGGCGAACTGGCCCGGGCCGGCGTCTCGGCGCGGCGCGGGATCATGGCCGCGCATCTGGAACCGGCCTACGCGGACGTCGAACACGTGCCGTTGCCCGCCACCGAGCGGTTGACCCGCGACTCGTTGATCCTGCCGCTGTTCCACGACCTGACCGAGGCACAGCAGGACCGGGTGGTCGCCGCGGTGCGGGCGGCGGCCGGCGTCCGGGCGGCGGTCTAGTGTCCTTTCGCGACCTGCTGTTGGTCGGCGCCGGCGGGTTCGCCCGGGAGGTCGCCGCGGCGCTCCCGGATTTCCGTGCACCGCGCGGAAGTTCGGGTTGGCGACTGCTCGGCTTCCTGGACGACGACGCGGACCGATGGCAGACCGAGGTGGACGGCTACCCGGTGCTCGGCGGCGCGGACGCGGTGCACACGTGGCCGGACGCGTTGGTGGTGGTGTGCGTCGGGAGTCCGACGAACTGGTGGAGCCGCTCGCGGGTGGTGGCCCGACTGGGCCTGCCGGACACCCGCTGGGCCACCCTCGTGCACGTGAGCGCGGTGGTGCCGCGCACGTGCGAGATCGGGCCGGGCGCGGTGCTGATGGCCCAGACGGTGTTGACCACCTCGGTCCGGGTGGGCGCGCACGCGCACACCATGCCGCAGGTGGTGCTGACCCACGACGACGACGTGGGCGAATTCGCCACGCTGGCCGCGGGAGTGCGGTTGGCGGGCGCGGTGACGGTGGGCCGGGAGGCGTACCTGGGAGCCGGTGCGCTGGTGCGCGAACGGTGCACGATCGGTGCCCGGTCGCTGGTGGGGATGGGCTCGGTCGTGACGCGGGACGTGCCGCCGGCCGAGGTGTGGGCGGGGGTGCCGGCCCGCCGACTGCGGTCGGCGCCGACCCCCGCCGTTGTCGGGATACCACGAGGGGGAGACGCGGATGAGTGCTGACCTGGATCGCATTCCGTTGGTGGACCTGGCCGCCGCGCATGCCGAGGTGGCCGGCGAGGTCGAGGCGGGCATCGCCCGGGTGCTGGCCACGTGCGCGTTCGTGGGCGGCCCCGATGTCGCGGGCTTCGAGGCCGAGTACGCGCGGTTCACCGGCGTCGCGCACTGCGTGGGGGTGGCCAATGGCACGGACGCGGTGGAACTGGCCCTGCGGACGCTGGAGGTGGGCGCGGGCGCGGGTGTGGTGATGCCCGCGAACACGTTCGTGGCGACCGCCGAGGCGGCCGTCCGGGCGGGTGCCCGGCCGGTGTTCGCGGATGTGGACGACGAGTACCTGCTGCTGGACCCGCAGCGGGCCGCCGAGGCGCTGAACGGCCCGGTCCCGGCCCGCGCGGTGGTGCCGGTACACCTGAACGGGCAACTGGCCCCGATGGCCGCGTTGCGGGCGCTGACGCAGGCGCGCGGGGTGTTCCTGGTCGAGGACGCCGCGCAGTGCCAGGGGGCGACCCAGGACGGCGTCTCGCCCGGCGGGTGGGGGCCGGACTCGATCGCGGCGACCAGCTTCTACCCGGGCAAGAACCTGGGCGCGTACGGTGACGGCGGCGCGGTGGTGACGAGCAACGAGACCTACGCGAGGGTGCTGCGCGAGATGCGCGACCACGGCTCGTCGCGCAAGTACGTGCACGCGCGCCTGGGCTTCAACTCGCGCCTGGACACCATCCAGGCCGTGGTGTTGCGCGCCAAGCTGCGTCGACTGGCCGACTGGAACGTGCGCCGGCGGGCGGCGGCGGCCCGCTACGACGCGCTGCTCGCGGGTGTCGAGGGCGTGCGGGTGCCGCGCACCGCGCCGGGCAACGAGCACGTCTGGCATCTGTACGCGGTTCGGGTGCCCGAGCGGGACAAGGTGCTCGCGCTGTTGAACGAGGCCGGTGTCGGAGCCGGTGTGCACTATCCGGTGCCGGTGCACCTGCAACCCGCGTTCGCCGAACTGGGCTATGCCCGCGGCGACTTCCCGGTGGCCGAGCGGGCCGCCGAGCAGATCCTGACGCTGCCGCTGTACCCGCAGCTCACCGCGTCGCAGCAGGAGCGCGTCGTGGAGGTGCTCGCGGGAGCGCTGAGCCGGCTGTGAGCACCGAGTCCGCCCTCGGGCCCGCCGTGAGCGTCGGGCCCGAACACGAACCGACGTGCCTGCCCGCGCCCGGCGCGATCCGTCATCTCGGCCACGCGGGCTTCGTGGTCGCGCACGCGGGGCTCTCGCTGCTGATCGACCCGTGGTTCCACCCGGCCTTCCTCGGCGCGTGGTTCCCGTTCCCGGACAACCGCGAGTTGTTGCCGGACGTGCTGGCCGGCGACCACGACCTGCTCTATCTCTCGCACTTGCACGAGGACCACTTCGACGAACGGGTGCTGGAGCGACTCGATCGCGGCATCACCGTGGTGTTGCCCAGGTATCGGTCCAGGTCGCTGGTCAAGCGGATGAGCGCGCTGGGCTTCCACGATCAGGTGGTGCTCGGCCACCGGGAGTCGTTCACACCGGCGCCGGGCCTGACCCTGACCATGTTCCTGGACACCAGCCACAAGGAGGACAGCGGCCTGCTCGTCGATCTGGCCGGCTACCGCTTTCTGGACCTCAACGACTGCAACACTCCGCTGAGCGAACTCCCGGGCGACATCGACCTGTTGTCCGCCCAGTTCTCCGGCGCGATGTGGTACCCCAACGCGTACGCGTATCCGCAGGAGACCCAGCGCAAGAAGACCGCCGAGGTGCGTTCGGACCTGTTCGACACGCTGGTGCGCAAGGTACGGCTGACCGGTGCGCGGGCCTATCTGCCGTCGGCCGGTCCGCCGGTGTTCCTGGATCCGGAACTCGCCCGGTTCAACGACCGGGACGAGACGATCTTCCCGCTGTGGGACGCCTTCGCCGACGATTTCGCGGCGGCCTGTCCGCGGGTGCGGGTGATCGAGACCGCGCCGGGCGACGACCTCGCCGCGCCCACCGGCCCGGTGGCGCAACTGCGCACCGAGGCGTACCTGAGCGCCTACCGCGACCGCCGCGAGGGCGAGTGGCGGGCCTGGGCGATGCGCGAGTCCGAGCCGGTCTCCCCGGCCGAACTGGACGCCTACCTGGCCCGGTTGCAGAGCTGGAACAAGCGCTTCCTGGGCGACTGGCGCAAGGACGTGCGGTTGACCTCGGACGGCTCGTCCTGGTCCGTGCGGCTGGGCCGGATCGCGGGCGACATCGTGTTCGAGGAGGAACCGGTCGACCCCGCCTACACGATCGAGGTCCCGCAGCGGGTGTTGCGCGCGATCGTGGACGGCGCGGTGGGCTGGGAGGAGGCGCTGCTGTCCATGCGCCTGGGCCTGGCCCGGGATCCGGACGTGTTCGACCTGACCCTGATGAGTCTGCTGCGCTACGGCGAGCATCCGGCGCAGACCATGCAGATGGTCCGCGAACGCGAATCGGCCGCGAACGGCGAGTCGATCGAGCGGTGCGGGGTGCGGATGCAGCGCTTTTGCCCGCACGCCGGCGAGGACTTGGCGCACGCGGACATCGCGGCCGGCGTGTTGGAGTGCCCGAGGCATCACTGGAAGTGGCGTCTGGACACCGGCGAGTGCGTATCGGGCGGCACGGTGCCGCTGCGGGTCGAGCCGGTGCCGGTGGAGCGAGCCGGTCCCGATGTATCGGATGGGTGACAGTCGCCGATCGCCCAGGACGCGCGTTCGGGCCCGGGGCGGTTGACATAACGTCCTGCTCCATCTCGGCAGCCGCCCTGCTCGCCTTGTGCCCCGTCACCCCTGCGAGCGAGCCCGAGCCACTCGTTTGCCCTATTCGTCGGAAAAGATAATTGATCGCGGTATTGCATCCTTTGTATGTCGGTAACGACGCGTTAGGCATTCAAAAGGAAAACGTTTTTCTCCGAAACGTCCGGGTTCCGTCACGAGCGTGTCATGACGTGCCGAGTGTCGGCCGTACGGCGGCCGCAAGTGCTGCGGTGTGGCCGTCCAAGTCATTCGTGTCCCACGGGGCGGGGGTGGCGCCTGCGATGTCTGGAGGTTGTCCATGAGCACCTGGGGATGGGTCTGCCAGGAGAACGGTTGTGCGTCGAAGTCCGACGGCGCCCGCCAGCGATACCGGTCGAAGGACGCGGCGCAGGTGGCGGCCAAGGCGCACACCAAGGCCACCGGGCACAAGACGAAGATCATCGAGTACAGGTAGCCGTCGGGTCCGGGCGGCGGACGGGCGGGACGAGCAGGGACGAGCGGGACCGACCGGACCCGGATCGAAGCCGCGCCCGGTGGTCGACACCCACGACCACCGGGCGCCCGGCCGGGCCGGAACGGCCCTACAAAACCTCGATGTTGGGACCCGCGCCGAGCACCCGCCGGCAGTCGAGCACGTAGTCGGCGCCGCGCAACAGATCCAGATCGACGTCGTCGTGATCGACGAGCAGCACCACGGCGTCCGCGGCGGCCACCGTCTCCGCGGTCAACTCCACCCGCCGCAACCGGGCGTCCACGACCTGGGCGAGATCCACGTGCGGGTCCGCGGCGGTGACCTCCGCGCCCAGGTTCAGCAACAACCGGGCCACGTGCGTGGACGGCGATTCGCGGGCGTCGCCGGTGTTCTTCTTGTAGGCGAGTCCCACCAGCAACACCCGGGAGCCGTTCACCGAGCGGCGCCGGGTGTTGAACGCGGCGGTGAGCCGGCGGATCACGTAGTCCGGCATGTGGTTGTTGACGTCGTTGGCCAACTCGACGAAACGAAAGCTTTGACCGAGCGCGCGCTGCACCCGCCAGGACAGGTACGACGGGTCGATCGGCAGGCAGTGCCCGCCGACCCCCGGCCCCGGCGTGAAGCGCAGGAAGCCGAACGGCTTGGTCGAGCAGGCGTCGATCGCCTCCCACACGTCGATGCCCAGGTCGTGGGCGAACATCGCGACCTCGTTGACGAGCGCGATGTTCACGTGCCGGAAGGTGTTCTCGATCAACTTGACCAACTCGGCCTCCTTCGGCGAGGAGACCGGCACGACACGATCGATCAGCGAGCCGTAGAAGTCCTCCACGACCGCCAGCGAGGCGGCGTCCACCCCGGAGACCACCTTCGGCGTGTTGACCAGGTTCCAGGTCGGGTTGCCCGGGTCGATCCGCTCCGGGCTGTAGCCCAGGTGGAAGTCCCGGCCCGCGGTCAGGCCGGAGCCCTCCTCCAGGATCGGGCCGACCAATTCCTCGGTGGTGCCCGGATAGGTGGTCGATTCGAGCACCACACACGCGCCGGGCCGCAGATAGCGGGCCAGCGTGCGGGCGCACTCCTCGATGTAGCTCAGGTCCGGTACACCCTCGCGCAGCGGCGTGGGCACGGTGATCACCGCGATGTCGTAGCCGCCCAGATCGCGCGGCTCGGTGGTGGCGCGGTAGCTGCCCGCGTCCAGGATCGCCCGCACGTGCGCGGACGGGATGTCCTCGACGTAGGACTCGCCCGCCGCCAGCCGCTTGACCCGCCCCTCGTCGACGTCGTAACCGACCACCTCGTGGCCCACCTGGGCGGCCCGCACGGCCAGCGGCAGCCCCACATAGCCCTGACCGGCGATGACAACACGCATCCGAGAAACCCCCTCCTCGCGCAACCGCCCACCCCCGAGCGGTTGGTGATGCAACGTCAGGCGTGGCCCGGCACGTGATCGGCACGTGGTTTGGCCACCACCCACGACGACACCAGCCCGGCCACCCGCTCGCCGCGCACCACCGCCCCCGGAAAGCGCGAGACCAACTCGCCGCGCCGGGCCGGGAACACCCGGGGCGCCGCTCCGGCGATCCGCGATCGCAGGTGATCGGGCATCAGATGCAGTGCGGGCAACGAGGTCTGCGGATCGATCGGGTGCTCCCGGGCGGCGGCGCGCAGCCAGTAGCGCTCCGCCGAGGCGTGCACGACATCGGCCAACCTTGCCCGCGCGGTCGGCAGCGCCAACCGGTCGAGCAGCCCGTCGCACACCACCAGGTCGCAACTCCCGGACCATTCCAGCGGATCCGCCGCCTCGTGGACCAACCACGAGGTCGAATCCGCGGATTCGGCCGCGGTCGCGACCACCCGTACGTGCGCGGGCCGCACCGGGGCGTGCCACCAGAACTCGGCCGAGCCGCCCAGGTCCACCACCCGCAGCCGCTCGATGTCCGGGAACGCCTCGCGAAACCACAACCATCGTCGCGCCCGCGCCCCGGCTTCCACCTGCGTGCGCGCGGCGCCCGCGCGCACCGACCAGGCCCGGACCAGGCGTTGCGGCTGTGCCATCGTGCGTGATCCCCCCTGACGAGCCCGCGGCCGAGCGCCGCGGACCGCCCCTCAGGCTAGGGGGACAATCGCACCGGCACGCGGAAAACCGGCGAACCCGAGGCGACCCGGGCCCGAACATGCGAACGGCCCCGGGGAAGGATCCCGGGGCCGTTCGCGGTCGTGGCGAGCAGGTCAGGCGCTGGGCCAGACGATGCTCTGGATCTCGCTGTAGGCGGCCAACCCGTACGAGCCGCCGTCCCGGCCGACGCCGGACTGCTTGAAGCCGCCGAACGGCGCCTCCATGTTGCGACCCACGGTGTTCACCCCGACACCGCCCGAGCGCAGCCGGCGCGCGATGGTGTAGGCACGCGTGGTGTCGCCCGCGAACACGTAGGAGATCAGCCCGTAGTCCGAGTCGTTGGCGATCCGGATCGCCTCCTCCTCGTCCCCGTCGAACGGGATCACGGTGACCACCGGGCCGAAGAACTCCTCGCGCGCGATGGTCATCTCGTTGGTCGCGTCCGCGAACAGCGTGGGCGCGACGAAGAAGCCCTTGGCCAGGTCCGGCCGCTCGCCGCCGGTCACCAGGCGTGCCCCCTCCTCGCGGCCCTTGGCGATCAGCGCCTCCACCCGGCCGCGCTGCACCGCCGAGATGACCGGGGTGACCTGGGTCGCCGGGTCCAGCGGGCTGCCCACCTTCAGGCCGTTCGCGTGCTCGGCCAGCCGCTCCACCAGCCGGTCGTAGATGCCGCGCTGGGCGATCACCCGGGTCGGCGCGGTGCAGATCTGGCCCGCGTAGAAGCTCCACACCGTGCCGATGCCGTGCACGGCCGCGTCCAGGTCCGCGTCATCGAGCACGATGCACGCGCCCTTGCCGCCGAGCTCCATCAACTGGCGCTTGAAGGTGCGGCCCGCCACCTCCGCGATGCGCGAGCCGATCAACGTCGAGCCGGTGAAGCTGATCATGTCCACGTACGGCGAGGCCACCGTCGCCTCGGAGACGTCCACCCCCGAGCCGGTGATGATGTTCAGCACGCCGCGCGGCAGCCCGGCCTCCTCCAGCGCCTGGGCCATCCGGTAGACCGCCAGCGGGTCCTGCGGCGCGGGCTTGACCACGACCGTGTTGCCCATCGCCAGCGCCGGCGCGACCTTGCCCGCGGTGTTGGCCAGCGGGTTGTTGTACGAGGTGATGCAGGTGACCACGCCGACCGGCTGGCGCACCTCCAGCGCACCGAAGATGCCCGCCTTGCTCAGCGCGGTCTCCGGGACGGCCTGCGGGGGAAGCGGGGTCTCGGTCGGCTCCAGGGCGCCCTTGGCGTAGCGCTTGAAGCGCGAGTACGTGGTGCCCAACTGCATCATGCCCGCGACCCCGAGGGTCGCCCCGGTCTCCGCGGCGGCCAGCGGGACCACCTCGGCGCCCATCTTCAGGAACAGATCCGCGGCCCGGTCCAGGATGCCCGCGCGCTCCTCGGGCGTGGTCCGCGACCAGGTGCCGAACGCCTCGGCCGCCGCCGCGGCGGCCGCGTTCGCCTGTTCCACGGACGCCTCGGGCGCCAGGCCCACGACCTCCTCGGTCGCCGGATTGATCACCTCGTAGTGACCGCGGTCCGGCTCGACCCACTCGCCGCCGATGTAGAGCTTTTGCTGCGCGCTGCTCATAGTGTCCGTCGTCTCCCCTGCTCCAGCCGCCGCCCCGGACTCCCGACGGCCCGTCGAAAATCCGACGACCCGTCAGATTCCTGTTCGCAGGCCATTGGACCCCCTAACAGTCGCATTGCCAAGGGGGAGAGGTAGGCGGTACTGGTCACAGTCACACGTTGTCATCGCGGGCGGCACCGACCCCTTCGGGCGTAGGGTTGACGGGGAACCCCGGTCCTTTTCCAAGGTCGGGGCCGTTCGCGTTGCGGAGGATCCAACCGGCCCATGAGTCTGACCGGTCTGCTAGACATCGTCGTCCAGGACCCCGCCGTCGCCGAGGCGGTGCGGGCCGCGTCCGAGGGCCGCGGTACCGCCCTCGACCTCGTCGGACCACCGGCACTGCGCCCGTTCGTGGTGGCCGCCATCGCGGCCCGCGCGGACCGCCCGGTGCTCGCGGTCACCGCCACCACCCGTGAGTGCGAGGACCTGGTGGCCGCGCTCGGGTCGCTGCTGCCCGAGGACTCCGTCGTGGAATACCCCTCGTGGGAGACGCTGCCGCACGAGCGGCTCTCCCCGCGCTCGGACACCGTCGGGCGCCGACTCGCGGTGCTGCGCAGACTCGCGCACCCGACCTCCGGCGGCCTTGCCGACGCCGGCACCGGCACCCTCAAGGTCGTCGTCGCCCCGATTCGCAGTGTGCTGCAACCCCAGGTCAAGGGGCTCGGCGACCTGGAGCCGGTGGCGCTGACCGCCGGGCAGGACATCGCCCTGGAGACCGTCGTCGAGCAACTCGCGGCCGCCGCCTACTCCCGGGTCGACCTGGTGGAGAAGCGCGGCGAATTCGCGGTGCGGGGCGGCATCCTGGACGTCTTCCCGCCGACCGAGGAGCACCCGCTCCGGGTCGAGTTCTGGGGCGACCAGGTCGAGGAGATCCGCTGGTTCAAGGTCGCCGACCAGCGCTCCCTGGAGACCGCCGAGCACGGCCTGTGGGCACCGCCCTGCCGCGAGCTGCTGCTCACCGACCCGGTCCGCGAACGGGCCCGCGAGCTGCTCGTGGAGCACCCCGGGCTGGTCGAGATGCTCGGCCGGATCGCCGAGGGCATCGCGGTCGAGGGCATGGAGTCGCTCGCGCCCGCCCTGGTGGACGACATGGAGCTGCTCCTGGACGTGCTGCCGGCCGGGAGCCACGTGCTGGTCTGCGACCCGGAACGGGTACGTACCCGCTCGGCGGACCTGGTGGCCACCAGCCGCGAGTTCCTGGACGCCTCCTGGGCCGCGGCGGCGGGCGGCGGGGAGAGCCCGATCGACCTGGGCGCCGCGTCGTTGTGGAGCCTGGCCGACGTGCGCGAGCACGCCGCCGAGATCGGCGTGCCCTGGTGGTCGCTCAGCCCGTTCAGCGCGGACGCCGACGACACCGGCACCGCGATCGGCGCGGTCGAGGTCGAGGCGTACCGCGGCGACGCCCAGCGGGTGCTGGCCGAGATCAAGGGCCGGCTCGCCGAGGACTGGCGCGTGGTGCTGGTCACCGAGGGCCACGGCCCGGCCGCCCGATTCGTCGAGACGTTGTCCGGCGAGGGCGTGGCCGCCCGCCTGGACGCCGACCTGGACCGGGTGCCGGACACCGGCGTCGTACACGTGACCACCGGCTGTATCGGCCACGGCTTCGGCTCCGAATCGCTGCGCACCCTCGTGCTCACCGAGGAGGACGTCTCCGGCCAGCGCACCTCCACCAAGGACATGCGCCGGCTGCCGAGTCGACGGCGCAACATGGTCGACCCGCTCCAGCTCAAGCCCGGCGACTTCGTCGTGCACGAGTCGCACGGCGTCGGCCGCTACGTCGAGATGCTCCAGCGCACCGTGCAGGGCGCGCAGCGCGAGTACCTGGTCCTGGAGTACGCGCCCGCCAAGCGCGGCCAACCGGGCGACCGCCTGTTCGTACCCACCGACCAACTCGAACAGGTGACCAAGTACGTCGGTGGCGAGAGCCCGTCGCTGCACCGGCTCGGCGGCGCCGACTGGGCCAAGACCAAGGCCAAGGCGAAGAAGGCGATCAAGGAGATCGCCGGCGACCTGATCAAGCTCTACTCCGCCCGGATGGCCGCGCCCGGACACGCGTTCGGCCCGGACACCCCGTGGCAGCGCGAGCTGGAGGACGCCTTCCCCTACATCGAGACGCCCGACCAGCTCTCCTCGATCGAGGAGGTCAAGGGCGACATGGAGAAGGCGATCCCGATGGATCGGCTGATCTGTGGCGACGTGGGCTACGGCAAGACCGAGATCGCCGTGCGCGCGGCGTTCAAGGCGGTCCAGGACGGCAAGCAGGTGGCCGTCCTGGTGCCCACCACGCTGCTGGTCCAGCAACACTTCTCCACCTTCTCCGAGCGCTACGCGCAGTTCCCGGTCGTGGTGAAGTCGTTGTCCCGGTTCCAGACCGAGACCGAGGCCAAGGCGGTCCTGGAGGGCCTGCGCGAGGGCTCGATCGACATCGTGATCGGCACCCACCGACTGTTCTCGGCCGAGACGAAGTTCAAGGACCTGGGCCTGGTCATCGTCGACGAGGAACAGCGCTTCGGCGTCGAGCACAAGGAGCAGCTCAAGAAGCTGCGCGCGAACGTGGACGTGCTGACCATGTCCGCGACCCCGATCCCGCGCACCCTGGAGATGGCGGTCACCGGCATCCGCGAGATGTCCACGATCACCACCCCGCCGGAAGAGCGGCACCCGGTGCTGACCTTCGTCGGCCCGTACGAGGAGAAGCAGATCGGCGCCGCGATCCGGCGCGAACTGCTGCGCGAGGGCCAGGTCTTCTACATCCACAACCGGGTCGAGTCGATCGATCGCACGGCCGCCAAGATCCGCGAACTGGTGCCCGAGGCCCGGGTGGCGATCGCCCACGGCCAGATGCACGAGAACGCGCTCGAACAGGTGGTCGTGGACTTCTGGGAGAAGGAGTTCGACGTCCTGGTCTGCACCACGATCGTCGAATCCGGCATCGACATCTCCAACGCGAACACGCTGATCGTCGAGCGGGCCGACAACTTCGGCCTGTCCCAGCTCCACCAGCTCCGCGGTCGGGTCGGCCGCGGCCGCGAACGCGCGTACGCGTACTTCCTGTACCCGCCGGAGAAGCCGCTGACCGAGACCGCGCACGAGCGGCTCGCCACCATCGCCCAGCACACCGAGATGGGCGCGGGCATGTTCGTGGCGATGAAGGACCTGGAGATCCGCGGCGCGGGCAACCTGCTCGGCGGCGAGCAGTCCGGGCACATCGCGGGCGTCGGGTTCGACCTCTACGTGCGCATGGTGGGCGAGGCGGTCAACCAGTACAAGGAACTCGCGGCGGGCGGCGAGGCCGGTGAGGAGATCTCGGAGATCCGGGTCGAACTGCCCATCGACGCGCACGTCCCGCACGACTACGTGCCCGGCGAACGGCTGCGCCTGGAGGCGTATCGGCGGATCGCGGCGATCACCTGCGAGTCGGACATCGACGCGGTGCGGGCCGAACTGGTGGACCGCTACGGACCCTTGCCGCAGCCGGTGGAGAACCTGCTGGAGGTGGCCCGGTTCCGGGCGCACGTGCGCGGGGCTGGCCTGGCCGACGTCACCCTCCAGGGCAACTTCGTCCGGTTCGGACCGGTCGACCTGCGCGAGTCGCAACAACTGCGGCTCCAGCGGCTCTACCCGAAGACCCTGGTCAAGGCGCCCACTCGGCAGATCCTGGTGCCCAAGCCGATGACCGCCCGGATCGGCGGCCGGCCGCTGCGCGACGTCGCGTTGTTGGCCTGGGCGCGCGACCTGGTGGACGCGATCCTGCTGGAGCCGATCGCCGCGGCGACGAAGTAGCGGCAGCTCCCGGGCGGTGCGGTCGGCCGCCCGGGACCTGCCGCGAGTCGCCGGCCGGCCCGGATGATCTTGGCGAATGTGCGGACTTCGGGCGTGCCCACCCGTATCTTTGATCGTTGGTCATGGGTCGCACGCCTGCCGTGGCCGACAGTCGTACCGCCGTACAGCGCCATCGAGCCCCGGGAGTTCGTGTGAGTCGCACGTCGCGTTCAGTCCCTGTCGATTCCGCGCGCCGCCGGCGGCGATCCGCGTCCCGGGCCCGGGTGGCCGCGGTGGGCCTGGTGCTGGTCACCGGATTCGCGCTCGCCGGCTGCTCGGAGTCCAAGGCCGGTGCCGCCGCCGTGGTCGGCAAGGACCGGATCGAGATCTCCACCCTGAACGCCAAGGTCGACAAGCTGGAGCAGGCGTTCTCCCGGCAGAACCTGCCGCTGGCCGGTGCGAACGCCCAACTGGAGGCCAACCAGGCCGAGTTGGTGCAGCTCATCCAGCGCCGCGTGGTCGACGAGGCGGCCCGGCGCAACCACAGCACGGTGAACGCGACCCAGGTGCTCCAGGCCCGTCGCAGCCTGGAGAAGCGGCTCGGCAGCCCGGAGGCACTCCAGGTCCGGCTGCTCCAGACCGGCGTGCTGCCCGGCGAGGTCGACGACTTCATCCGGACCGAGGCGCTCAAGTCCGAGATCGCCAAGGCCCGCGGCATCACCCTCGGCACGGCAGAGGGCCAGGAGCAACTGAACGCCTACCTGAGCGACGTCGCGAGCTCGATGAAGATCACCGTGAACCCCAGGTACGGCTCCTGGAACTCGGCGAAGCTGACCACCACGCCCGCCGCCTACTCGTGGCTCGCCCCGGGCACCCAGCCCGCGGGCGCGGGCCTGGTGGAGGTCCCGCCCGGCGCGGAGAGCGGCACCTGAGTCAAACCGTAGGCTGGCCGGGTGAGTGACTCGTCTGCTTCCGCGCCGCCCGCCCGTCTCGTCCTGCTCGCCGGGACCCATCGGGTCGCCCCCGGTCTGCTGAGCTGGCCCGCGTGGCACACGCTGCGCGAGGCGGCCGGCACCCCGACCGGGTGTGTGCTGACCGCGGACGCCGACCACCCGCAACTGCCGTATCTGCGCGAGGCCGGTGTCGAGGTCGAGATCGTCGACCTCGACACCGGCCCGGGCGCGCTCGCCCGCCGGTTGCTGGAGCGGGCCCGGACCGGCTTGGTGGTGTGGCTCGCGGCCACCGACGACGACCCGGGCCTGGGCCCGGCACTGGCCCGGGTCGCGGCGGGCGATCAGGACACCGAGCCGATCCCGGAGATCGAACTGCTGCCCGGCGCGTGGGACCTGCCGGGCGCGCGGCTGCTCGACCTGGTCGCGGTGATGGACCGGCTGCGCTCGCCCGGCGGTTGCCCGTGGGACGCCGAGCAGACCCACGAGTCGCTCGCCCGGTACCTGGTCGAGGAGACCTACGAACTGGTCGACGCGATCGACTCGGGGGATCGCGAGCACCTGCGCGAGGAACTCGGCGACGTGCTGATGCAGGTGTTCTTCCACGCCCGGGTGGCCGAGGAGGACGAGGCCGACCCGTTCTCGATCGACGACGTGGCCGGCGGCATCGTGGACAAGCTGATCAGCCGCCACCCGCACGTGTTCGCCGATGTCGAGGCGGATACGCCGGAGGCGGTCGAGGCCAACTGGGACGCGCTCAAGGCGGCGGAGAAGAGCGACCGGGACTCGGCGCTGGACGGCGTGGCGGCGAGCCAACCCGCGCTCGCGCTCGCGGCGAAGTACCTGTCCCGGACCCGCAAAGCGGGCCTGACCGTGCCCACGCCCGAACTGCCGACGGCCTTCGCGGACGACGCCTACACCGGCCCCGAGGCGATCGGCGACCTGCTGCTCGCCGTCACCGAACTGGCCGCCCGCCGGGGCGTCGACGCCGAGATCGCGCTGCGTGCCGCGACCCTGCGCCACGGCGACCGGGTACGCGCGGCCGAAGCGCGCTAGCCGAAACGCGCCGGCCGGAAACGCAGGAGGGCCCGGGACCACACGGTCCCGGGCCCTCCTCGCGTCAATCGATCACACGCGGCGGAAGATCAGCGCGCGCTTGACCTCCTGGATCGCCTTGGTGACCTCGATGCCACGCGGGCACGCCTCGGTGCAGTTGAAGGTCGTCCGGCAACGCCACACGCCCTCCTTCTCGTTCAGGATCTCCAGGCGCTCCTCGGCGCCCTCGTCCCGCGAGTCGAAGATGAACCGGTGCGCGTTGACGATCGCGGCCGGGCCGAAGTACTGCCCGTCGCTCCAGAACACCGGGCACGACGTGGTGCACGCCGCGCACAGGATGCACTTGGTGGTGTCGTCGAACCTCTCCCGGTCCTCGGGCGACTGCAGACGCTCGCGCGTCGGCTCGTTGCCCGACGTGATCAGGAACGGCATCACGTCCTTGTACGCCTGCATGAACGGATCCATGTCGACGACGAGGTCCTTCTCCAGCTTCAGACCCTTGATCGCCTCGACCGTGATCGGCTTGGCCATGTCCAGGTCCTTGACCAGGGTCTTGCAGGCCAGCCGGTTGCGGCCGTTGATCCGCATCGCGTCCGAGCCGCAGATCCCGTGCGCGCAGGAGCGCCGGAAGGTCAGCGAGCCGTCCTGCTCCGCCTTGATCTTCATCATCGCGGTCAGGATGCGCTCGGTCGGGTCCGCCTCGACCTTGAAGTCCTGCCAGTACGGCTCCGCGTCGGTCTCCGGGTTGAACCGGCGAATCCGCAGCGTGATCGTGATCAGGGTGTGGTCACGCTCGGCGGCCGTGGCTCCGTGCCCCTTGCCGGGCGCGGTCTCTTCCACTACGGCAGTCATCAGTACTTACGCTCCATCGGCTGGTAGCGGGTGACCACGACCGGCTTGTAGCCCAGGCGGATCGAGTGCTCGCCCTTCGCGTCGACCTCGCGGTACGCCATCGTGTGCTTCATGTAGTTCTCGTCGTCGCGCGCCTGGTAGTCCTCGCGGGCGTGCCCGCCGCGGGACTCCTTGCGGTTCTGCGCGCCCACGACCAGGACCTCGGCGAGGTCGAGCAGGAAGCCCAGCTCGATCGCCTCGAGCAGGTCGGTGTTGTACCGCTTGCCCTTGTCCTGGATGGAGACGTCCAGGTAGCGCTTCTGCAGGCCCTTGATGTCGGAGAGCGCCTGCTTGAGCGTCTCCTCGGTGCGGTAGACGCCGGCGTTGGCGTCCATCGTCTCCTGCATCTCGGCACGGATCGCGCCGACCCGCTCGGTGCCCGCGCTGTCGCGCAGCCGCTCGATCAGCTCGACCACCGTGGCCTCGGGGGCCTCGGGCAGCTCGACGAAGTCGTGCGACGTGGCGTACTCGGCGGCGGCGATACCGGCCCGCCGGCCGAACACGTTGATGTCGAGCAGCGAGTTGGTGCCCAGCCGGTTGGAGCCGTGCACGGACACGCAGGCGACCTCGCCGGCCGCGTACAGGCCGGGCACCACCGTGGTGTTGTCGGAGAGCACCTCGGCCTCGACGTTGGTCGGGATGCCGCCCATCGCGTAGTGCGCGGTGGGGTACACCGGGACCAGCTCGGTGGTCGGCTCGACGCCCAGGTAGGTGCGCGCGAACTCGGTGATGTCGGGCAGCTTCTCCTCGATCTGCTCCGCCGGCAGGTGCGTCAGGTCGAGGTAGACGTAGTCCTTGTTGGGACCCGCGCCGCGGCCTTCGAGCACCTCCAGGACCATCGAACGCGCGACGATGTCACGCGGCGCGAGGTCCTTGATGGTCGGCGCGTAGCGCTCCATGAAGCGCTCGCCGTCCGCGTTGCGCAGGATGCCACCCTCGCCGCGGGCACCCTCGGTGAGCAGGATGCCCAGGCCCGCGAGACCGGTCGGGTGGAACTGATAGAACTCCATGTCCTCCAGCGGCAGTCCCCGGCGCCACGCGATGCCCATGCCGTCGCCGGTGAGGGTGTGCGCGTTGGAGGTGGTCTTGAAGACCTTGCCGAAGCCACCGGTCGCGAAGATCACCGACTTGGCCTGGAAGACGTGGATCTCGCCGGTGGCCAGCTCGTAGGCGACGACGCCCGAGGTGGTCTTGTTGCCCGCCTCGTCCTCGGCCAGGAGCAGGTCGAGCACGTAGAACTCGTTGTAGAACTCGACGTTCTGCTTGACGCAGTTCTGGAACAGCGTCTGCAGGATCATGTGGCCGGTGCGGTCCGCCGCGTAGCAGGAGCGGCGCACCGCCGCCTTGCCGTGGTCGCGGGTGTGTCCACCGAAGCGGCGCTGGTCGATCCGGCCCTCGGGGGTCCGGGAGAAGGGGAGGCCCATCTTCTCCAGGTCCAGGACGGCGTCGATCGCCTCCTTGCACATGATCTCCGCGGCGTCCTGGTCGGTGAGGTAGTCACCACCCTTGACCGTGTCGAACGTGTGCCACTCCCAGTTGTCCTCCTCGACGTTCGCCAGGGCGGCACACATGCCGCCCTGGGCGGCACCGGTGTGCGAACGCGTGGGATACAGCTTGGTCAGTACGGCGGTACGGCTGCGCTTGCTCGACTCCAGGGCCGCGCGCATGCCGGCGCCGCCCGCGCCGACGATGACGGTGTCGTACTTGTGGGTCTGCATGATGCTCGTTCAGTCCTCGGGTACTGGTCAGCTACCGATGTTCGGGTCGAAGGTGAAGATCACCAAGGTCCCCAGGAAAAGCACGATCAGCGCGGACGTGTAGAGCAGCGCCTTGAGCCAGAACCGGGTCTGGTCCCGCTCCGCGTAGTCGTTGATGATCGTGCGCAGACCGTTGACACCGTGCAGCTCGGCGAGCCACAGCATGATGAGGTCCCACGACTGCCAGAACGGCGACGCCCAGCGGCCCGCGACGAACGCGAATCCGATCTTGGTCACACCGCCGTCCAGGACGAGCTGAATGATCAGGTGGCCGATCACCAGGACGACCAGGAGCACACCGGACAGCCGCATGAACAGCCAGCCGTAGAGCTCGAAGTTGGTCTTGGTCGAACGCGGTGAACGCTTGCTGCGCGGAGACTCGATCGCCGGGCCGCCGCCGTGGATCTTGGGCGCGTTTTCGATGGTGGCGGACACTTCAGCTCCCGAAGATGGTCTTGATCGAGTGCTGCAGGATCGGGTAGGCACTCCCGGCCATCAGCACGACCCAGACGCCGACGACAGTCCAGAGCATCTGCTTCTGGTAGCGCGGGCCCTTCTCCCAGAAGTCCACCGCGATGATCCGCAGACCATTGAGCGCGTGGAACAGGATGGCCGCGACGAGCCCGTACTCGAGCAGGTTGACGAACGGGTTCTTATAGATCTCGATCGTCTCGTCGTACGCCTCGGGCGATACACGAACGAGTGCGGTGTCGAGGACGTGCGCGAACAGGAAGAAGAAGATGAGGACGCCGGTGACTCGATGAGCCACCCAGGACCACATGCCTTCCCGGCCGCGGTAGAGCGTTCCAGCCGGCACGGAAACTACCCTCCGGGTGCGGTACATGGGGGGACGCGGCCGGCTGGGAGGGTGTCCGCAATCCGTGTCGGACCCTCTGGTTGTCGGTCGGCCCGGCCGGGTATCGGTCGCCCGGCCCCGGCCATGGTAGCCACCGATCAGGGGCCCCCTTGTGGCAGGGCGCGCGATGTGATCCATTCCGCATCGTGGAGTGGAACCATCCGGGTGACCCGGACGTCACGGGTCACGAAATGCTGACGCCCCGTCAGCGCCCGTACGGGTGAAAGCGCCACGCTTGCGGACGAAAGATCAGGGCAAGCGTGAAGGCCCAGGTCACAGAGGTGACCGGCGGGTAGGGCCGGCATCACATCGGCAGTGCGTATTCAACGGCCCCGTCGGTCCCTACGATGCGACCCATGACGGAGGCTACTGTCGATGGCGGCACGTCTACCGGGTCCACCTTCGCGAGCCAGTTCCCGCAGCCCACGCGGGACCAATGGCAGCGCCTCGTGGCCGGCGTGCTCCGCAAATCGAAGGTGCTGGGCGAGAGTGACGCGCCCGAGCGCCCCGAAGACCTGCTCGCGACCACTACCTATGACGGCATCACGCTGTCCCCGCTGTACACGGAGGCCGCCGCCCGGCCGGGCCTGCCCGGGCTGAGCCCGTTCGTCCGGGGCGCGCGCGCCGCCGGACACGCCGCGGAGGGTTGGGACGTGCGCCAGTTGCACGCCGACACCGACCCGGCCCGGGCCAACGAGAGCGTGCTGGCCGATTTGGAGAACGGGGTCACCTCCGTCTTCCTTCAGGTGGGCGAGGGCGCACTGGCGCCCGCCGACCTGGCCCGCGCGCTCGACGGCGTGCTGCTCGACTTGGCGCCGGTGGCCCTGACCACCGGCGCCGATTTCGTTGCGGCCGCCGACGCGCTGCTCGCGGTGTTCCGCGCGAGCGGCGTCGCCCCCGGGGAGGTACGCGGCAACCTGGGCGCCGACCCGATCTCGCAGCACGCGCGCACCGGGGCGGGCGCCGACCCGGCCGCCGCCGCCGCGCTCGCGGCCCGGGCGCACGCGGAGTTCCCGGGCCTGCAGGCCATCGTCGTGGACGGGCAGCCCTACCACGAGGCGGGTGGCTCGGAGGGCCAGGAACTGGGCGCGGCCACCGCCGCCGGCGTCGCCTACCTGCGCGCGCTGACCGAGGCCGGACTCGACGTGGACACCGCGCTGAGCCTGGTCGAGTTCCGTTTCGCGGCCACCGCGGAGCAGTTCCCGACCATCGCCAAGCTGCGTGCCGCCCGCCGGTTGTGGGCCCGCGTCGCCCAGGCGTCCGGTGCCGCCCCGACGGCCGGCGCCCAGCGCCAACACGCGCTCACCTCGTGGGCGATGACCACCCGGCGTGATCCGTGGGTCAACATGCTGCGCACCACGGTCGCCTCCTTCGCGGCCGGCGTCGGCGGCGCCGACGCGGTCACCGTGCGCGCCTTCGACGCCGCGATCGGCCGGTCCGACCCGTTCTCCCGGCGGATAGCCCGCAACACGCAGGCGCTGCTCCTGGAGGAGTCGCACCTCGCGCAGGTGATCGACCCGGCCGGCGGCTCGTGGTTCGTCGAACAGCTCACCGACGACCTCGCGCGCACCGGTTGGGCGTTCTTCCAGGAGATCGAGCGTCGCGGCGGGATCGTCGCGGTACTGGACTCGGGCTGGCTCGCCGAGCAACTGGCCGAGGTCCGCGCCAAGCGGGACAGGGACATCGCCGATCGCACCGACCCGATCACCGGCGTCAGCGAGTTCCCCAACCTGACCGAGGCGCCGGTCGTCCGCGAACCGGCGCCCGAGGTGCCGGTCTCCGCCGCCGGTCTGCCCCGGGTGCGCTACGCCCAGGCGTACGAGTCGTTGCGCGATCGTTCGGACGCGCTGCTCGCCGCGACCGGTGCCCGCCCGAGCGTGTTCCTGGCCACCCTGGGCCCGCTCGCGCAGTACACCGCACGGGCCGGCTTCACCGCCAACCTGTTCGCCGCCGGCGGCATCGCCGCCGTCGAAGCGGGCGGTACCGAGGTGGACGAGGGCGCGATCGAGCAGATCCTGGAGCGCTGGACGGCGGCCGGCCGGCCGGCGACCGTGGTGCTCACCTCCTCGGAGAAGATCTACGCCGCCCTGGCGGCACCGACCGCCGCGGCGCTGCGTGCGGCCGGCGCCCGCCGGATCCTGCTCGCGGGCCAAAAGGCGCACGGAGCGGACCTGGACGGGTACGTGTACACCGGGTGCGACGCGCTCGCCGTCCTGCACGCCACCTACGAGACCGCGGCGGAATCCCCGGAGGGGGCGAAATGAGCATTCCCGACTTCACCCAGGTCGAGCTCGACGCGCCCGCGTCCGGCGACCTCGACGCGTGGCGGGACGCCGTGCGCGAGGAGACCGGCAAGGACGCGGACGCGCTGACGCACGACACCCCCGAGGGCATCCCGCTCAAGGCGCTGTACACCGAGGAGGACCTGGAAGGGCTCGACTTCCTGGGCACCTACCCGGGCATCACGCCGTTCCTGCGCGGTCCGTACCCGACGATGTACGTCAACCAGCCGTGGACGATCCGCCAGTACGCGGGCTTCTCCACCGCCGAGGAGTCGAACGCCTTCTACCGGCGCAACCTGGCGGCCGGTCAGAAGGGCCTGTCGATCGCGTTCGACCTGGCCACCCACCGCGGCTACGACTCGGACCACCCGCGGGTGACCGGCGACGTGGGCATGGCGGGCGTCGCGATCGACTCGATCTACGACATGCGCCAGCTCTTCGACGGCATCCCGCTGGACCGGATGTCGGTCTCGATGACGATGAACGGCGCGGTACTGCCGGTGCTCGCGCTCTACATCGTCGCGGCGGAGGAGCAGGGGGTGGCACCGGAACACCTGACGGGGACGATCCAAAACGACGTCCTCAAGGAGTTCATGGTCCGCAACACCTACATCTATCCGCCCAAGCCCTCGATGTCGATCATCTCCGACATCTTCGCGTACACCTCGCAGAAGATGCCGAAGTTCAACTCGATCTCGATCTCCGGCTACCACATCCAGGAGGCCGGGGCCACGGCCGACCTGGAGTTGGCGTACACGCTCGCGGACGGCATCGAGTACCTGCGCGCCGGGGTCGAGGCGGGCCTGGACATCGACGCGTTCGCGCCGCGCCTGTCGTTCTTCTGGGCGATCGGGATGAACTTCTTCATGGAGGTCGCCAAGCTGCGCGCCGCGCGCCTGCTGTGGGCCGACATCGTCAAGTCGTTCGGCGCGAAGAACCCCAAGTCCTTCTCGCTGCGCACGCACTCGCAGACCTCGGGCTGGTCGTTGACCGCGCAGGACGTGTTCAACAACGTGGTGCGTACCTGCCTGGAGGCGATGGCCTCGACCCAGGGGCACACCCAGTCGCTGCACACCAACGCGCTGGACGAGGCGCTCGCGCTGCCGACCGACTTCTCCGCCCGGATCGCGCGCAACACCCAGTTGTTGCTCCAGCAGGAGTCGGGCACGTGCGACGTGATCGACCCGTGGGGTGGTTCGGCCTACATAGAGCGGCTCACCCACGACCTCGCGGTGCGGGCCCGGGAGCACATCGCCGAGGCCGAGCGGGCCGGCGGCATGGCGTCGGCGATCGCCGAGGGTCTGCCCAAGCTGCGGATCGAGGAGGCGGCGGCGCGTACCCAGGCCCGGATCGACTCGGGCCGGCAGTCGGTGATCGGCGTGAACAAGTACCTGGTCGCCAGCGACGAGGCGATCGACGTGCTCAAGATCGACAACAAGGCGGTCCGCGAGGGGCAGTTGGACAAGCTGCGCCGGTTGCGCGAGGAGCGCGACGACGACGCGGTGCGTCGTGCGCTGGCCGCGCTGTCCGGCGCGGCGCAGGCCGACGTCGAGGGCACCCGGCCGCGCGACCTGGAGCACAACCTGCTCGCGCTCGCGGTGGACGCCGCCCGGGCCAAGGCCACGGTCGGCGAGATCTCCGACGCGCTGGAGTCGGCGTACGGCCGCCACCAGGCGCAGATCCGTACGCTGACCGGGGTCTACCGGGAAGAGGTGGGCATGTCGCCGAACGTGGAGACGGCCCGCTCGCTGGTCGCCCGGTTCGAGGAACTGGAGGGCCGCCGGCCGCGCGTCCTGGTGGCCAAGATGGGCCAGGACGGGCACGACCGGGGGCAGAAGGTGATCGCCACCGCGTTCGCCGACCTCGGCTTCGACGTGGACGTGGGCGCGCTGTTCCAGACGCCGGGCGAGGTGGCCCGGCAGGCGGTCGAGGCGGACGTGCACGTGGTCGGGGTGTCCTCGCTCGCGGCCGGCCACCTCACCCTGGTGCCCGCGTTGCGGCAGGAACTGGCCGCGCTGGACGCCGAGGAGATCATGGTCGTGGTCGGCGGGGTGATTCCGCCCGCCGACGTGCAGCCACTGCTGGAGATGGGCGCCGCGGCGGTCTTCCCGCCCGGCACGGTGATCGCCGATGCCGCGGTGGACCTGCTCAGGGGCCTGTACAGGCAGTTGGACCACGAGCTGCCGGTCGACTGATGGCACGGGTGATCGACGTCGGCGCGTACGCCGAAGGCGTGCTCGCGGGCAACCGGACGATCCTGGCCCGGGCGGTCACGCTGGTCGAGTCCACTCGGGCCGACCACCGCGACCTCGCGCAGGAGTTGCTGGTCAAGCTGTTGCCGCACGCCGGCGGTGCCCACCGGGTGGGCATCACCGGCGTGCCCGGTGTGGGCAAGTCCACGTTCATCGAGACGCTGGGCACCCGGCTGACCGGCGCGGGACACCGGGTGGCGGTGCTCGCGGTGGACCCGTCCTCGTCCCGGCACGGCGGCAGCATCCTGGGCGACAAGACCCGGATGGGCCGGCTCGCCGTGGACGACAACGCCTTCGTGCGCCCCTCGCCGACCGCCGGCACGCTGGGCGGCGTCGCGCGCGCCACCCGCGAGTCGATCGTGTTGATGGAGGCGGCCGGCTACGACGTGGTGCTGGTGGAGACGGTCGGCGTGGGCCAGTCCGAGACCACGGTGGCGAACATGGTCGACTGCTTCCTGTTTCTGACCCTCGCGCGCACCGGCGACCAGCTCCAGGGCATCAAGAAGGGCGTCCTGGAGCTGGCCGACGTGGTCGCGGTGAACAAGGCGGACGGCGATTTCGCCCTCGCGGCCCGCCGGGCGGCCCGCGAACTGGCGGGCGCGCTGCGGCTGATGCGCCGGGCGGGGGAGTCGTGGACGACACCCGTGCTGACCTGTTCCGGGCTGTCCGGCGAGGGCCTGGACGAGGTCTGGGAGACCATCCTCAAACACCGGCAGACCCTGGAGGCGACCGGCGAGTCGGCCGAACTTCGACGCCGACAGCAGGTCGACTGGACGTGGGCGACGGTCTACGACTCGCTGTTGGCGGAGTTGCGTGGACACCCTGCGGTACGGGCTATCGTGCCCGACCTCGAACGCGACGTCCGGGACGGCAATCTCACCGCGACGCTTGCCGCGTCTCGCATCCTGGACGCGTTCCATGGGCGGCAAGGGCAGTCCTGATCAATGGGGCGCTTGGTTGATACGTGGTCGAGCGCCCGAAAGTCGGCCATTGCGGGAACGAGCACACAGTCATACCCCTACCGGCCGTAGCGCATGCGCCGGGGGGAGGCTTTTTTCTCACCCGAACGGGGGTAATTCGCTCCCTACCACGTCGCGAAGACCGATGCAACGTAGTCTTTCGTGGGTGAGCGAATCCCTCCCCGCCCAGGCCGCCGCCAAAGCCGCTGCTTTCGCCGACGAGCTGGTCGCCTTTCGACGCGACCTGCACATGCACCCAGAGCTGGGTCGGGAGGAGTTCCGTACCACCGGACTCATCCGGGAACGGCTGGTCCGCGCGGGCCTGCACCCGCGACTACTGCCCGGGACGGGCCTGGTCTGCGACATCAGACCCGAGCGGGCGTCGCCCGCCGGCCGAGGCGCCGGGGACGACCTGATCGCCTTCCGCGGCGACATCGACGCGCTGCCGGTGGACGACGTCAAAGACGTGCCCTATCGCTCGACCGTGCCCGGTCGCGCGCACGCGTGCGGGCACGACGTGCACACCTCGATCGTGCTGGGCACGGCCCTGGTATTGGCCGAATTCGCTCGCGAGGGCCTGCTGACCCGGCCGGTCCGGCTGATCTTCCAGCCCGCCGAGGAGAAGTTGCCCGGCGGCGCGCTGGACGTGATCAAGGCGGGCGGCCTGGCGGGCGTCGGGGAGATCCACGCGATCCACTGCGACCCCAAGGTCGAGGTCGGCCGGGTCGGGCTGCGCTCCGGCGCGATCACCTCGGCCTGCGACCGCGTGGTGATCATGCTCACCGGCGCGGGCGGCCACACCGCCCGCCCGCATCGCACCACCGACCTGGTCACCGCGTTGGCCAAGGTCGCCGCCGAGCTGCCCTCGGCGTTCTCCCGCCGGATCGACCCGCGCTCGGGCGCCAGCCTGGTGTGGGGGCGGATCCAGTCCGGCTCCGCGCCGAACGTGATCCCGCAGTACGGCGAGCTGGAGGGCACGCTGCGCTGCCTGGATCTGGAGGCGTGGCGGCAGGCCCCGGACCTGATGCACGAGCTGGTGGACTCGATCGCCTCGACCTACGGCGCCAAGTGGGAGCTCGAACACCACCGGGGCGTGCCGCCGGTGGTCAACGACCCGGATGCGGTCGACGCGATGCGCACGGTCGCCACCGGCGTGCTGGGCGCGAGTGCGGTCGAGGGCACCGAGCAGAGCCTGGGCGGCGAGGACTTCTCGTGGTTCCTGGACCAGGTCCCCGGCGAGCTCACCCGGCTCGGTGTGCGACCCGTCGGACACCCCGTATACGACTTGCACCAGGGGCAGTTCGACGTCGACGAGCGGGCGATCGGGATCGGCGTCGAACTGTTCGCCGGGCTGGCGCTGCGGCCCGTTCGCTGACCCCGGTCGGGCTCGGTGCGCGCGGTGCGGGCGGGAGTGCCGAGATGGGACGTATGCGGAACTGTTAACCACCGCGACCCCGGTCCCCGTTCCTCCCACGTTCGTAAGTCTGTAATGTTCCGACCCGGTGCCGTTCGATCTCGTGCGGCACCGGGTCTTTTCCGTCTTGTCATGTCGCGGACTGCCCGGTTCCGCGCCGACCCGTCTCGGCTCCGGCTACTCGGCCGGGCTAACGGGGCGTGTTGCGGTGGCGATTCACGGTTTTTGTCGCTCATATTCTTTTACTAGGTATGCTCTCCGACGGCTAGCAGGTCTACGCGCGTTTACCAGGGAACCAAGCGCGTCAGAGTCTGCATCTGGGAGCAGCGCCCGAAGGGGCGCTCATCGGAAGGAGACACCCGTGCGCCGGGTATCCAAGGTGACCGCGGCTGCGGTCGGCGTCACTCTCGCCCTTACTGCCACCGCCGCGTGCGGTAGCAAGCCCAAGGACGACAAGAAGTCCGATTCGGGCACCAGTGCGACCCCCGGCGGTTCGCAGGCCGCCAAGGTGGACTTCAAGGCCTGCATGGTGACGGACACCGGCGGCATCGACGACCGTTCCTTCAACGCCTCCTCGTGGGCGGGCCTGCAGCAGGCCAAGTCGGAGCTGGGTGTCGATGTGAAGTACATCACCTCGAAGACCGAGAACGACTACGTTCCGAACCTCAACAGCCTCGTGAACGACAAGTGCGGTCTGATCATCGCGGTCGGCGGCCTGATGGCCGACGCGACCAAGGCCGCCGCGTCGACGCACAAGGACCAGAAGTTCGCGATCGTCGACTCCGCCAGCATCGAGCCGAACGTGCAGGGGCTGCAGTTCAACACGGCCGAAGCGGGCTTCCTCGGCGGCTACCTCGCCGCGGGCTTCTCCAAGACCGGCAAGGTCGCCACGTTCGGCGCGCTGCCGATCCCGCCGGTCACCGTGTTCATGGACGGCTACGTCCAGGGCGTCAAGTACTTCAACCAGGCCAAGGGCAAGAACGTCCAGGTCATCGGTTGGGACGACGTCAAGGGCGACGGCTCGCTCGCGGGCAAGTTCGACTCGCCGGCCGACGGTGAGCGGATCGCCAACGACTTCATCGCCCAGGGCGCCGACGTGATCATGCCGGTCGCCGGTCAGACCGGTCTCGGCGCGGCCTCGGCCGTGCAGAAGAGCGGCGGCAAGGCCAGCGTCATCTGGGTCGACCAGGACGGCTACGAGAGCGCCTCGCAGTACAAGTCGGTGTTCCTGTCCACGGTGACCAAGGACATCAAGGGCCAGGTGTTCAACGCGGTCAAGGCCGCGGCGAACAACCAGTTCACCACCAAGTCCACCATCGGCACCCTCGCCAACAACGGCGTCGGCCTGGCGCCGTTCCACGACTTCGACTCGAAGGTCTCCCCCGAGCTGAAGTCCGAGCTGACCGCGGTCAAGGCCGACATCGTCAGCGGCAAGATCAAGATCACCTCGAAGAACCAGCCGAAGAGCTGACCCAGACGATCGGGCGCCGTGGAAGCAGCTTCCGCGGCGCCCGTGTCCGTACCGCCCGGGCCCCGAGGGGACCCGGGTCGAACCCGTAGCGGCCCCTCGCGGGGGGCGTAGCCGAGGAGGTCTCCGCGTTGAAGCTCGAACTGCGCGGAATCACGAAACGGTTCGGGTCGCTGGTCGCCAACGACCACATCGACCTGACCGTCGAGCCGGGGGAGATCCACTGCCTTCTCGGTGAGAACGGTGCCGGCAAGTCGACGCTGATGAACGTGCTCTACGGGCTCTACGAGCCCACCGAGGGCGAGATCGTCGTCGACGGCACCCCCCGCAAGTTCCGGACCGCCGGTGACGCGATCGACGCGGGCATCGGCATGGTCCACCAACACTTCATGCTGGTCCCGGTCTTCACCGTCGCCGAGAACGTCATGCTCGGCCACGAGGAGACCAGGCCGCTGGGCTGGCTGGACCGCCGTCGGGCCCGCAAGAAGGTGCTCGACCTCGTCGACGAGTACGGCCTCAAGGTCGACCCGGACATGTTGGTCGAGGACCTCCCCGTCGGTCTGCAACAGCGGGTGGAGATCCTCAAGGCCCTGGTGCGCAACGCCAAGGTGCTGATCCTGGACGAGCCCACCGCGGTGCTCACGCCGCAGGAGACCGAGGAACTGTTCCGGGTGATGCGCGCGCTGCGCGCCTCCGGCCACTCCATCGTGTTCATCACGCACAAGCTCAAAGAGGTCAAGGCCGTCGCCGACCGGATCACCGTGATCCGGCGCGGCAAGGTGGTCGGCACCGCCGATCCGGCCTCCTCGGAGAAGGAACTCGCTTCGCTGATGGTCGGCCGGCCGGTCAAGCTGGTGGTCGACAAGAACGAGGCGCAGCCGGGCGAGGTCCGGTTGGCGATCGAGGACCTGACCGTGCTCGACGGCAACGGCCAGGCCGTGGTGGACCGGGTCGACCTGCGCCTGCGCGAGGGCGAGATCCTGGGCATCGCGGGCGTGGACGGCAACGGCCAGAGCGAGCTGACCCAGGCCATCCTGGGCCTGCGCGCGCCCGCGGCCGGGCGGATCAGCCTGGACGGGCAGGACCTCGCGGGTCGGACGCCGCGGCAGATCCTCAACTCCGGCGTCGGCTTCGTGCCCGAGGACCGTCAGCACGACGGCATCGTGGGCGATTTCACGGTGGCCGAGAACCTGGTCCTGGACCTGGTCACCCAGGCGCCGTTCGGTCGGCGCGGATCGATCGATCCCGGCGCGGTGCGCGACAACGCGCGGCAGCGGGTCGAGGAATTCGACATCCGCACGCAGACCATCGAGTCGCCGGCCGGCACGCTGTCCGGCGGCAATCAGCAAAAGGTCGTCGTGGCGCGCGAACTCTCGCGCCCGCTGCGGCTGTTCATCGCCTCGCAGCCCACCCGAGGGGTGGACGTGGGCGCGATGGAGTTCATCCACAAGCGGATCGTGGCCGAGCGCGACGTCGGCACCCCGGTGATCATCGTCTCCACCGAGTTGGACGAGGTGGTGGCGCTGGCCGACCGGATCGCGGTGATGTACCGGGGTCGGATCGTGGACATCGTGCCGCCCACCACGTCCCGAGGCGACCTGGGTCTGCTGATGGCCGGTGTGATCCCGAGCAAGGACCCGACCGAGGCGGCACCGGCCGCCGAAGCGGACGCGGCCGAGACCGCGACCATCGAGAGCGACGAAACCCCGGGGGAGGAGGACCCAGCGTGACCGAGGACGACAAGAGCACGCCCGGTGAGCCGAGCGAGGCGAAGCCGGCCCTGACCAAGGCGGCCGAACCGGCCGGGGCGAGCGCCTCGGCGCCGGCCAAGCCCTCGCTCGGTCGAGCCATGCTCGACGCGATCATCACCGGCAACTCGGCCGTGGTGACCTTCCTGGCGATCGTGCTCGCGCTGGTGGTCGGCGGCATCCTGATGATCCTCGCGGACCAGGACGTGCTCGACGAGTACAAGTACTTCTTCGCCGCTCCGGGCGAGGCGCTCTCCAGCTCGTGGACGCTGGTCTCGGACGCCTACACGGCGATGTTCAAGGGTTCGATCGTGAACCCGGACACCTTCTCCGAGGGTTCGATCGAGGACATCTTCCGACCGATCTCGGAGACCATCACGCAGGCCACGCCGCTGATCTTCGGCGGTCTCGCGGTCTCGATCGCGTTCCGCACCGGGCTGTTCAACATCGGTGCGCAGGGCCAGATCATCGCCGGCGCGGTCTTCGCGTCGTGGATAGGGTTCGTCGTCGATCTGCCGCCGGTGATCCACCTGGTGTTCGTGATCCTGGCCGGCCTGATCGGCGGCGGTCTCTACGCGGGCATCGCCGGTTTCCTCAAGGCTCGCTACGGCGCGCACGAGGTGATCGTGACGATCATGCTCAACCACATCGCGGTGCTGATGCTCGGCTGGCTGTTGACCACCGACACCTTCCGTCGCGGCGGCCAGGCGCAGCCGATCGGCAAGGACGCGCACGAGAACGCGGTGTTGCCCAACCTGTTCGGCGACGACCTGCGGATCCACTTCGGCATCATCCTGGCGCTGGTCGCGGCCGGGATCTACTGGTGGCTGCTCAACCGCTCCACGCTCGGCTTCGAACTGCGCGCGGTGGGTTCCAACCCGGCCGCGGCCCGCACCGCGGGCATGAGCGTGGCCCGGGCGCAGATCCTGGCCATGGTGATCGCCGGTGCGATGGCCGGTCTGGCCGGTGTCTCGCAGGTGATGAGCTCGACCAACCCGGCGCACACGCTGACCCCCAGCATCGACGCCGGCATCGGCTTCGACGCGATCACCGTGGCACTGCTCGGCCGGACCAAGCCGCTGGGCACCGTGCTGGCCGCACTGCTGTTCGGCGCGCTGCGCGCGGGCGGTTCGGTGATGCAGGCGTCCGCGAACGTGTCCGTCGACATCGTCATCGTCATCCAGGCCGTGATCGTGCTGTTCGTCGCGGCGCCGCCGCTGGTGCGCTCGATCTTCCGGCTGCGCGGCGCCCGCAAGGGTGCCGAGGGCGGGCCGTTGGCCGCCAAGGAGACCGTGGGGGTCCAGGCATGAGCGAGCGGAACCCTGAAGGAGGCACGCAGGTGGCGGACACCGTGATCGCCCCCGATGTGGAGGCTCCGGTGGACCCCACCGGCAAGGCCGCCGACGTGGTGCGGGCCGCGGCCCGCAAGAAGGCCCTGATCACGGGCATCGGCTTCGTCCTGGTCGGGCTGTACGCGCTGTGGGCGTTCGGGTTCGGTACCGACAGCGGCGTCGACGCGGTCTTCGGGATGAACGTGCCCAACCGGGACACCACCGAGGTCGGCGACCTGTCGCTGCCCGCGCGGGCCGTCGCGATCGCGATGTCCGTGGTGTGCATGCTCGCGGGTGGGCTGCGGATCGCGCTGGACCGGTCGCGCCTGGCGATCCGGCTGAGCATCGCGCTGTTCCTGATCGCGTTCGTGATCGCGTTCCTGGTGTGGGCGGTCGCGGGCAAGCAGATGTCCTTCGCGGGCGCGTTGCAGAACACCGTGCTGGCCGCCGTGCCGCTCGTGCTCGGTGCGCTCGCGGGCGTGATCGGCGAGCGCTCGGGCGTGGTCAACATCGCCATCGACGGTCAGTTCCTGTTCGGCGCGTTCGCCGCCGCGCTCACCGGCTCGATCACCGGGTCGTTGTGGGCCGGGCTGGCCGCGGGTGCGGTCGCGGGTGCGCTGATCGGTGCGCTGCTCGCCGTGTTCGCGGTGCGCTACCTGGTCGAACAGGTCGTCCTGGGTGTGGTGATCAACCTGCTGGTCACCGGCATCACCGGCTTCCTGTACACACAGCTCCTGCAGAAGGACCCCGAGGGCTACAACAACCCGGGCGTGTTCGAGAACATCCGGATCCCCGGCTTCGCGGACATCCCGGTGATCGGCCCGGTGTTGTTCGACGTGAACATCATCGTCTACCTGATGTACGCGCTGATCGTGATCGTGCACCTGGGCCTGTTCCACACCCGCTGGGGCCTGCGGGCCCGTGCCGTGGGCGAGCACCCGACGGCGGCGGACACGGTCGGCATCAAGGTCAACGCGACCCGGTACCGCAACGTGGTGATGGCGGGCGCGATCGCGGGCATCGGCGGCGCGTTCCTGACCATCGGCACAGTGGGCACCTTCTCCAAGGACATGACCTCGGGCGCGGGCTACATCGCGCTCGCGGCGGTCATCTTCGGCCGCTGGCGTCCGCTGGGCGCGGTGGCCGCGGCGCTGCTGTTCGGCTTCACCAGTGCGCTGGCCACGTCGCTGCAGCCGCTGAACACCTCGATCCCGAGCCAGTTCCTGCAGATGATGCCGTACGTCGTGACGATCTTCGCGGTGGCCGGTCTGGTCGGCAAGGTGCGCGCCCCGGCCGCGGCCAACAAGCCCTATACGAAGGGCTGACGGGCGTGCCGGAAATCGATTGGCTCGCGCTGCGGGACGCGGCGACCACGGCGATGCGCGGTGCGTACGCGCCCTACTCGAAGTATCCGGTCGGCGCCTCGGCGCTGGTGGACGACGGCCGGATCGTGTCCGGGTGCAATGTGGAGAACGCGTCGTACGGGCTCACGTTGTGCGCGGAGTGCGGTCTGGTGTCCGCGCTGCACGCGAGCGGAGGCGGCCGGCTCGTGGCGTTTTGCTGCGTGAACGGCGAGGGCGCGGTCCTGATGCCGTGTGGGCGCTGCCGGCAACTCCTGTGGGAGCACGGCGGCGCCGAGATGTTGCTGGAAACCAAGCACGGGGTACGGCCGTTGCGGGAGATCCTGCCGGATGCCTTCGGGCCCGACGACCTTCGCTGAGCAATTGCTCGTGACCTGAACGGGTCGCTTCGGCGGCCGAGAGAGAACGGACAGCATGGACGCGATTTCGGTCATCCGTACGAAGCGGGACCGCGGTGAACTGACGGCGGCTCAGATCGATTGGGTGGTCGACGCGTACACGCGCGGCGATGTCGCGGACGAGCAGATGTCCGCGCTCGCGATGGCCATCCTGCTCAACGGGATGAACGCGACCGAGATCAACCGTTGGACCGACGCGATGATCGCGTCGGGCGAGCGGATGGACTTCTCGGCGCTGTCCCGGCCGACCGCGGACAAGCACTCCACCGGTGGCGTCGGCGACAAGATCACCCTGCCGCTCGCGCCGCTGGTCGCCGCGTGCGGCGTGGCCGTCCCGCAGTTGTCCGGCCGCGGCCTGGGGCACACCGGCGGCACGCTGGACAAGCTGGAGGCCATACCCGGGTGGCGGGCGGCGTTGTCCAACGACGCGATGATGCGCGTGCTGGAGGACGTCGGCGCGGTGATCTGCGCGGCCGGCGACGGCCTCGCGCCGGCGGACAAGAAGTTGTACGCGTTGCGCGATGTGACCGGCACGGTCGAGGCGATCCCGTTGATCGCCAGCTCGATCATGAGCAAGAAGATCGCCGAGGGCACCGGCGCCCTGGTGCTCGACGTCAAGGTCGGCTCCGGCGCCTTCATGAAGGACCTGGCCGACGCGCGCGAACTGGCCCGCACCATGGTCCGGTTGGGCGTGGACCACGGGGTCGGGACGGTCGCGCTGCTGACCGACATGTCCACGCCGCTGGGGCTGACCGCGGGCAACGCGCTGGAGGTCCGCGAGTCGGTCGAGGTGCTCGCGGGCGGCGGCCCGGCGGACGTGATCGAGCTGACCGTCGCCCTCGCGCGCGAGATGCTCGCGGCGGCCGGCCGGACCCGGATCGACCCGGCGGACGCGCTGCGCGACGGCTCCGCGATGGACGTGTGGCGTCGGATGATCCGGGCCCAGGGCGGCGACCCGGACGCCAAGTTGCCGGTGGCGCGCGAGACCGAGGTGGTCACCGCGACCTCCACCGGCGTGCTGACCCGGTTGGACGCGTACGAGGTCGGCGTCTCGGCCTGGCGCCTGGGCGCGGGCCGGGCCCGCAAGGAGGAGCAGGTCCAGGCCGGCGCGGGCGTCGAACTACACGCCAAGCCGGGCGACACGGTCGTCGCCGGTCAGCCGCTGATGACCCTGCACACCGACACCCCGGAGCGGTTCGACTACGCGCGCGAGATCCTGGCCGACTCGGTCACCATCGCCCCGGCCGGCACCCTCTTCGAGCCCACCCCGATCCTGATCGACCGCATCGGCCCGACCGCCTGACGACCCGAACCACCCGGCCGGGCCCTCGACTCCCACCGGAGCCGAGGGCCCGGCCGCGTGATCGGGCCGCTCGACGCAGGGCCTATGCCGCGGGGTACGGGCTGAACATGGTGCCGGTGTGGGCGTCCAGGCTACGAGGAACAGGGCCTGCTCGCCTCCGAGCGCACGCCCGGCGGCCATCGTGTCCACGCGGCCGACGCGTCCGCGATGGTCGAGCGGATCCGGGTGCTGCTCGCGGCCGGCCTCACCAGCCGGGTGATCCGCGAGCTGCTGCCCTGCATCGAGGGCCCCGGAGTGGACTTCGACCCCTGCGTGCTCGGCTACCTGCGCGACGAACCGGACGGAATCGACGCCCGGATCACCGGACTCCAGGACGCCCGCTCGGCGCCGGCCGGCATCCTCGCGGCAACCGAGCGAAGCAGCCCGATCGCCGCGGCGTAGCCGCCCGGATCACGGCCGGCCGTAGCGGCCGCGGAAGACGTTGCGATCGAGCGGCCGGCGGCCCGGGTGCCGGCGCTCCTCGGCGCCGTAGCCGACCGAGACGATCAGCGCGATCGCCAGGTCGTCCCGGTCGCCGATCCCGATCGTGTCCTTGACCGACTGCTCGTGCCAGCCGTTCATCGGCGATGTGGCCAGGCCCAGTTCGGTCGCGGCGAGCAGGACGTGGCCGGCCGCGATCATCGCGTCCTTGACCGCGTACTCGCGCAACATCCCGCGCTCGGCCAGGTCCTGCTGGAACTGCGCGGAGGCGGCCGAGAACATCCGGATGAACGCCTCGTTCCACGCGCCGTTGTGCCGAGCCTGTTCGTGGACGTCGGCGTGCTCCTCGCGCCACGCCTGCGGCTCGGCGACGAACACGAGCAGGACCGGGGCCTGCACGGCCTGCGGCTGGCCGCCGGTGGCCGCGATCAGTCCCGCCTTGCCGACCTCGTCGGTGACCACCACGATCGAGCGGTCCTGGAGGTTCCAACTCGTGGGTGCCTCCATGGCCAGTTCGAGCAGCGCGCGCAGCAGGTGGTCCGGGACCGGGTCGGGGCGGTAGTGCCGGACGGTGCGTCGGGTGCGGATGGCCTCGGCGACCGAGAGGGTGCGGTGCGGGGTGTGGTTGCTCATGACCGCAATTCTCGGAGAGTCGCTCTCCATCGGGAAGTAGGCACCATTTGGTGCGCTACTCTCCTGACATGGTGACCATCGTCGAATCGGTCGGCCTTCCCGCCGACGTCTACAGCGCCAAGTGCGCGACGCGTCAGGTCCTGGACCACATCGCCGGCAAGTGGACGGTGCTGATCGTGGACGCGCTGCGGGACGGCGCGATGCGGTACACCGATCTGAGCCGTCGGATCGAGGGGGTGTC
The DNA here is from genome assembly GCF_042754445.1 of Embleya sp. NPDC059213. Taxonomy (NCBI): domain Bacteria; kingdom Bacillati; phylum Actinomycetota; class Actinomycetes; order Kitasatosporales; family Streptomycetaceae; genus Embleya; species Embleya sp. NPDC059213. The sequence goes on along the minus strand of NZ_JBHZAV010000021.1, from coordinate 25,491 downwards.
GCAGAAGATGCTCACCCAGACCCTGCGCAGTCTGGAGACCGACGGCTTCGTGTCGCGCACGGTGACCCCGACCATCCCGCCTCGGGTGGACTACGAACTCACCGGACTCGGGCGCAGTCTGGGCGAGCCGATCCGTGCGCTGCGCGAGTGGACCGAGACGCACATCAACGAGATCGAACGGGCCAGGGTCGCGGACGCCGAGCGCAAGGCGGCCCGAGGCTACTGAGGTGCCCGGTCCGGCGGCGGCGATCCGCGCGGCAGGTGGCCCGTCGGATCAGTACAGCGCCCGCCAGATCAGCGCACTGATCAGCACGGCCGTGGCGAAGACCACGAACAGGCACCCGAGCGTCGCGCAACCCGCGCGCACGGTGTGCGGGCGGAACACCCGGCCGAAGTCGTCGCGGTCGCCCGGGTGTGGGCCGGGAGCCGGATCGTGGTGTTCGTCCATGGGCTCAGCATGCCAAGGGCCGGGCCCGGAGCCCGCCCGGGACCCGGGCCCGGCCGGAGCTCAGGCGGTCGACCGCACATGGGTGCGGGCGCGCCGCCGGGCGGGTGCGGGCGCCGGCGTGCCGGTCACCCGACCGGTGAGCCCGAACGCCACCCAACCCGCCGCCGCCATCAGCACCAGCACCAGGACCACCGCACCGGCCCAACCCTGCCCGTGGAAGGCGACGCCGCCGACCGGCCCGCCGACGCTCGCCCCGACGTAGTAGGCGGCCAGATACAGCGCGGACGCCTGCGCCCGCCCCTCGGTGACCCGCAGGCCGACCGCCGAACTGGCCGCCGAGTGGCCCGCGAAGAAGCCCGCCGTGAGCACGATCAGGCCGACCACGACCGACGCCAGGTGGTCCGGCAGGGTCAGCAGCGCACCCGCGGCGGTGATCGCCGCGGCGGCCCACAACGTCGCGCGATGCCCGATCCGGCCGACCAGCCGCCCCGAGGCGGCCGAACTGAACGTGCCCGCCAGGTAGACCACGAAGATCGCCCCGACCACCGTCCGCGGCAGCGCGAACGGCTCGGCCAGCAGCCGGTATCCGAGGTAGTTGTACACGGTGCCGAACGCCGCCATGAAGACCGTGCCGAGCAGGTACAGCCGACGCAGCACCGGATCCGCGAGGTGCGCGCGCAGCATGCCGGTGAGTTGCCGGGCGCTCATGGTCGACGGGGTGAAGTTGCGCGACGGCGGCAGCAACACCCGGAAGGCGACCGCCGATCCGAACGCGAGCAGCCCCACCACCACGAGCGCGACCCGCCAGCCGCCCAGATCCGAGGCCAGTCCGGTGACCACCCGGCCGCCCATGCCGCCGATGCTGTTGCCCGCCACGTACAGCCCCATCGCCGAGCCCAACGAGGGCGCGTCGACCTCCTCGGCCAGGTAGGCCATCGCGGTCGCGGGCAACCCGGCCAGCGCGACGCCCTGCGCCGTACGCAGCGCCACGAGGGTGCCGAAGTCCGGGGCGAACGCGGCCAGTACGCCCAGCAGGGCGGCGCCGAACACGGAGATCGTCATCACCCGCGAGCGACCCCACCGCTCGGACAACATGCTCACCGGGATCACCGCCAGGGCCAGCGCACCGGTGGTCATCGAGACCGAGAGGCTGGCCGTGGCCGGGTCCAGACGAAAGCCGTCGGACAACTCCGGCAGCAGGGTCTGGGTCGCGTAGAGCATCGCGAAGGTCGAACAGCCCGCCGCGAACAGCGCCAGGTTCACCCGTCGATACGCGCGCGAACCCCGAGGGTGTCGCATCGGGTCGGTACCCGGGGCGGGATCCGAAGAGCTGTTCGAGGCTGACATGCGCACCAAGCTAAACCGCGCTCTTTCATGCGTCCAATGCATGTTTCGGACAGAATTCATACCATGGTGCATGACAGCAGATCAGCCGAGGTTTCCGCGGCCATCGCCCCCCTCCTGACCCAATTCGCGGCGGTCGCCCGCGAGGAGCACATCACCCGGGCCGCGGCCCGGCTGGGCATTCCGCAGCCCACGCTCAGCCGCACGATGGCCCGACTGGAGGCGGACGTGGGCGTGCCGCTGCTGGCCCGCACCGGGCGCGGCGTCACGCTCACCCGGCAGGGCCACACCCTGCTCGCGCACGTGGAGCAGGCGCTCGCGCTGCTGGAGCGCGGCCTGGACGAGGTGATCGAGGACGTGGGCGCGGCGCGTGGCAAGGTCGCGTTCGGGTTCCTGCACACGATGGGCCCCGAAGCGGTGCCCGGCCTGCTGCGCGCCTTTCGGGTGCATCACCCGGGCATCCGCTTCCAGCTCGTGCAGGCGTCCGCCTCGGCGATGCTGGAGCGCATGCGGGCCGGCGAACTCGACCTGTGCCTGACCGCGCCGCTGCCGGACGCGCCGGACCTGGCCGTGCGCGCGCTCGACGATCAGCGGCTCTACCTGGTGGTGCCGGCCGACCATCGGCTCGCGCGCCGCCGCCGGGTGCGGTTGGCCGAGGCGGCCGAAGACGTGTTCGTGTGCATGGAGCCGGGCTACGGTCTGCGCCGCATCACCGACGCGCTCTTCGCCGAGGCGGGGTACGTACCCAAGATCGCGTTCGAGGGCGAGGAGGCCGAAACGCTGCGCGGCCTGGTCGCGGCGGGCCTGGGCGTCGCACTCCTACCCGCCCCCGACACCCCCCGCCCGGGCACCGTGCACCTCACCGTCACCGCCCCCCGAGCCTTCCGCACCATCGGCCTGGCCTGGATGCCCAGCCGCCCGGAAACCGCCCCCGTGCGCCTCTTCCGCGAATTCGCCCTCAGCCGCCAGGGCCGGCTCCTGCACCCCACCCCGGCGGGCCTCCCCGACCCGCCCCGGTAATCGACCCGCGAAGCCACCTCCGGTAAAGCAACATGATCTACGCGCGTAGGCAGTAAAGTCCTTTCATGTACAGCAGCCACCCGAACACGCCCGCCGTCTCGCCCACCGTCGAGCAGATCCGGCGTGCCCCCAAAGTCCTGCTCCACGACCACCTCGACGGTGGGCTGCGTCCCACCACGATCATCGAACTCGCCGCGGCGGTCGGCTACGACCGGCTGCCCACCACCGACCCCGAAGCGCTCGGTACCTGGTTCCGCGAGGCCGCCGACTCCGGCTCGCTGGAGCGCTACCTGGAGACCTTCGACCACACCGTGGCGGTGATGCAGACCCGCGAGGGCCTGTTCCGGGTCGCCGCCGAATGCGCCGAGGACCTCGCCGCCGACGGCGTGGTCTACGCCGAGATCCGCTACGCGCCCGAGCAGCACCTGGCCGCCGGCCTGACCCTGGACCAGGTGGTCGAGGCGGTCGAGGAGGGCTTCCGGGAAGGGGAGCGCCGTGCGGCCGAAGCCGGCAACCGGATCAAGGTCGGCGCGCTGCTCACCGCGATGCGGCACGCGGCCCGCTCGCTGGAGATCGCCGAACTCGCCAACCGGCACCGCGACCTGGGCGTGGTCGGCTTCGACATCGCCGGCGCCGAGGCGGGCTTCCCGCCCACGCGGCACCTCGACGCGTTCGAGTACCTCAAGCGGGAGAACAACCACTTCACCATCCACGCCGGCGAGGCGTTCGGTCTGCCGTCGATCTGGCAGGCGCTCCAGTGGTGCGGCGCGGACCGCCTCGGCCACGGCGTGCGGATCATCGACGACATCACCGTCAAGGACGACGGCAGTGTCGAGCTGGGCCGGCTCGCGGCGTACGTGCGCGACAAGCGCATCCCGCTGGAGATGTGCCCGACCTCGAACCTGCAGACCGGCGCCGCCACGTCGTACGCCGATCACCCGATCGGCCTACTGCGCCGACTCTATTTTCGGGTGACCGTGAACACTGACAACCGTTTGATGAGCGGCACGTCGATGACGCGGGAGTTCGAGCACCTCGTCGAGGCGTTCGGCTACGGCCTGGACGACCTCCAGTGGTTCACCGTGAACGCGATGAAGAGCACCTTCCTGCCCTTCGACGAGCGCCTCGCGATGATCAACGAGGTGATCAAGCCCGGCTACGCCGCGCTCAAGTCGGAATGGCTTTTCGGTCGGAACTGACCTTCCGCGGGCGCGCCCACCCGATCCGGATCGAGGTGGATCGATCCGGATCGCGGGCGCACCCCACACCCCCTCTCGGCACGGGCGAAGAGTCGAGCCCGACCGAAGGGGGCGTTTTGCGCATTCCGCGTCCGATTCGCTACGTTGCGGTCTCACTTCGTTACGGGGTGTATCTCGCCCCGCCCGAATCGAGAACCCGAGGATGCACATGCGATCGGTAACGCGTAAGGCGGCCATCACGGCCGGGCTCGGTGCGGCTCTGGCAGCGGGAGCCGCGGGCTCCGCGAGTGCGATGCCGGCGACCGACCTCGTCGACGGGTTGGCCCCGGCCGCCTCGACGGCCCAGTCGGCTCTGCCGGACGCCGCCGCGCCGTTCCAGCTCGGCCAGGTCACCGACACGCTTCCCGTCGACAAGCTGCTCACCCCGGGCCACTCGCCGCTCGACGAAGTGGCCGCGGACGCGGCCCGCACCATGGGCCACAGCATGGAGCAGAGCGCGGCCGGGATGGCCGAGCAGGGCGGCCAGGCCAAGGGCGGGCTGGGCTCGCCGGTCAACACCCTGCCCGTCGACAAGCTGACGACGGGCGGCCAGTCCTCCCCGCTGGACGCGTCGCCGCTCGGGAGCCTGCAGTTGGGCCAACTGCCCCTCTGACATCCGCATCGGGTTCCGCTCCCGCCGCCGAGCCGGGTCGGCGGCGCGGAACCGGTCGGCTCCGCCGCGTACGAGCCGTGTCCTCGCGTGTCGATCCCGCGCGAGGGCACGGCTTCGTCGGGTTCGGACGGGGAGTGCCGACACGTCCTACAGCGAGTCGTACATCTCCTTGGCCACGTCGCCCAGATACGGCCCGGTCATGGTGCGCGACGCCGCCGAGGTCACCCCGAGCGAGACGTTGCTGACCAGGAAACTTCGCCCGTCCACCTCGGCGAACCAGCCCCCGCCGGAGGAGCCGCCGGTCATCGTGCAGCCCATCCACAACATGTCCGGCTGCGGCCAGCCGTCCTCCCGGAAGTCCGTGGTCGGCGACGAGCACGTGTACAGCGTGGTGCCGTCGTAGGGCGTGTCTCCGGGATAGCCGTACGACTGCACCCGCAGGTGCCGAGGCGCGTTCCAGTACACGTCCGCGCCCGCACCCACCGTGTCCTCCAGCGTGCGACCGGCACGCGAGTCGACGATGAAGGCGCCGTAGTCGTACGGTGACGCGCTGGCGTCCTTGCCGCCCGGATCGGCGTTCTGCGCCCACTGGTTGCTCACCGTGATCCGCCGCGCCGGCCAGCGCCCGTACGGCTCGCGCTCCGCCGGCGTACGGCCCGCGCCGTTGTATCCCGGCACGAAGGTGACCCGGTCGTAGAAGTTTCCGTTGCGGCCCCCGTGCAGGCAGTGTCCCGCCGTCCACACCATGTTCCCGCCGGGGTGGTGCACGACCGTGCCGCTGCACTCGGCGACCCCGTCCGGCATCCGGAAGAAGATCTTGCCCCGAATCGCCAGGTCGGGCTCGGTGTACGGCGCGGTCACCCGGCGGGCCTGGATCGTCGGCGGTTGGCGGAAGTCCGCGTCGGGCCGCTGCGGCTCCTGCTCGGGCAGTTGCGGCTGCTCCTGGCCGGGGGAGAACTCGTTGCCGCGGGGTTTGGCCTGGTCCTGCCGGTCCTGATCCCAGAAGCCGCGGGTGTCCTCGATGTCGCGGTCGCTGTACTGCTTCGAGTTCATCGCCTGGGTGCGTCCGGCCTCGACCGCCAGGTTGCCGCTCAGCACCAGCCCGACCAGGGTCACCAGCACGCCGGCGAACACCGACATGGTGACGATGAGGTTCTTGTTGTGCGTGCTTCCCGGTTGCATGTCCCCGCCCCCCGACCGAGCGCTCGGCCCGGAACCCTCCGGTCCCGCGAGACCACTCGATCGACCCGCCTACCCATCCGTTGATCGGATGATAGGCGCCGGCGGGGTCGGGCCGTGCCGCATCCCACCCGGCTCAGTCCTGGGGCAGCAGAATCCACAGCGCGATGTACAGCAGGAACTGCGGGCCCGGGAGCAGGCAGGACAATACGAACACCAGCCGGACGGTGGTGACGGACCAGCCGTAACGGCGGGCGATCCCGGCGCAGACGCCGGCGATCCGGCGGCCGTGTCGCGGGCGGCTGAGAATCGCGGTGCTCATGGTCATGGCGGTGCCTCCTCGATGCGACGGCACCGGATACGGCGACGTCGCACTTCGAAGGTAGGCGGATCCGCACCCGGGCACATCCGTCGCAGGGTCCGGCCGGTCATCCGCCCTGGGGACTAAGGGACTTCCCGGAGGGGCGAGCCTGCGGCCAGTCCTTCTCGAACGCCGACGGCGAGCCGGGGGTCCGGCTCGCCGGGGTGGGCGTGGTCGCGTTCTTGCGGCTGATGTCGAGGTAGCTCTCGCACCGGTAGCTCTCCGGCGCGGTCCGCCGACCGGCGAGCAGCACCGTTTCACCGCCGGACGCGCTCTGCAGTGTGCAGACCACCTGACCGAGCGCGATCGTGGCCAGCGCCGACAGCGGCGCGTCCAGCCGGAACAGGGCGGGCGGGTCGCCCTCGCGTCGATCCGCCGCGGTCAGCCCGCCTGCGGGCAGCGCGGTGGTGTACCCCTCCAGCGCCTCGGCGTCGTCGGGGCCCAGGTGCAGCTCCTCCAGGAGCTGGTTGACCTGGTCGGTGCGCGCCTTGTCCGGGACCACCTCGCTCGGCCGCAGCAACAACCGGCCGCCTCGGGGCAGCGCCTGCAGCCGGTTGTCCTTCACCAGATACACGATGTGCCGCTCCGAGCCGGGCAACTGGTTCTGCGCGGACGGCGCCGTCCGGTTGGCCGGCTTGCCGGCGCCCACCGGTCCCTCGGTCGGTCGAATCCCGCACGACGTGAGCGCGGCGAGCACGCCCGTCGTCGCGAACACCGCGATCGGGAGCCGCCGACGAGATCTCAACGCCCGCCTCCTCGCTCGTCGTGCCTGCCGGAGTGGATGCCGCCGAAGCCGCCGAGATCCGGCCCGACCTGCTCGGCAGGCCCGACGTTGTCGGCGTACTCGGCGTTCTCCGCGTCGAGGTCGGCGTGCACGCCGTCGTCCTCGACCCCCTCGTCCGGGTCGATTATCTCTTCGAGCTCGGGCGGCACCAACGGCAGGCGCAGGGTGAACTTGGCGCCGCCGCCGGGCATGTTCGAGGCGAACGCGGTACCGCCGTGGATACGCGCGTTCTCCATCACGATGGACAGCCCCAGCCCGCTGCCCTCGGAGCGGGCCCGCGAGCTGTCCGCCTTGTAGAAGCGGTCGAACACGTGCGGCAGCACGTCCTCGGGGATGCCGGGACCGGTGTCGGAGACCTCGATCACCAGGTCCTCCTCGCCCGGCCCGGCGAGTATTCCGGGCACCGTCGCCCGCGGCTCGTGGTGGATCTCGACCGTCACCGGCGAGCCGCCGTGCCGGAGCGCGTTGCCGACCAGATTGGAGACCATGACGTCCAGTCTGCGCGGGTCCACCCTGGCCAGGATGCCCCGGGGTGCCCGCAGGTCCACCGCGTCCATCCAGGCGCGCGCGTCCAGGCACGCGGTGACCAGGTCGGTGATGTCCACCTCGTCGGCCACCAGCGCCGCGGTGCCCGCGTCGAAACGGGACACCTCCATCAGATCCTCGACCAGCGTGGCCAGCCGCTCGATCTCGGCGACCACCAGCCGCGCGGCGGGCGCGCCCTGCTCGCCGAGACTGTCCGCCTCCTCTTCCAGCAGCTCGCTGACCGCGGTCATCGCCGCCAGCGGGGTGCGCAACTCGTGCGAGACGTCCGCGACGAACCGGCGCGAGGAGGATTCCAGCGCCCGCAGCTCGGCGACGCTGCGCTCCAGCTTCTCCGCCGCGTCGTTGAAGGTGCGGGACAGGTCGGCCAGCTCGTCCGAGCCGCGCACGTCCAACCGGGTGTCCAGCCGGCCCGCGCCCAACTCGCGTGCGGCGTGGCCCAGTCGGCGCACCGGGCGCAGGATGTGGCGCGCGGCGAACAGCGCGACCACCGCCGCCGCGCCGAGCGCCAACAGGGTGCCCACGATCAGGTAGCGGGCCAGCGAGTTGAGGTCGGCCTGCTCGTCCTTGAGCGACTTGAACATGTAGCCGGTGGGCCCGTTGGGCACCACCCGGGTACCGCCGACGAGGTAGGGCTGCCCCTCGATGTCGATGCGCTGGAAGTACATGTGGAAGCCGCCGTTGTTGTCGGCGGTCTGCACCATGCGCTGCAACTTCGTGGGCACCCGCTCCAACGGGAACCGGGTGGAGTTGGAGGCGACCGGGCGGCCGTCGGCGCCGACCAGGACCACCGCGTAACCGAAGCTGCTCTCCCGCATCTGATCGACGGCGGGTCCCAGGTCGGCCTGATCCGGCTTCTCCGGCAGATTCGCGGAGACCCGACCGAGGTTGTCCCGGAACTCGGTGAGCACCGAGTCCTGCGCCCGCTCCAGAACGGCGGTACGCGTCAGCCAGTAGGCGATCCCGGACGCGGCGACCGCGGAGATCAACGCGACCAGCGCGAAGGCGACGAGCACTCGAAAGCGCAACGAGCGCAGCTTCAGGGTCGGGGCGATCCGGCGGACGATCCGGCGTACCAGCGGCGGCCGGGCCGTCACTGGGGCGGGTCGAGGCGGTAACCGACGCCTCGAACAGTGCGGATCAGCGTCGGTGCGGACGGAGTCTGCTCCACCTTGGCCCGCAACCGCTGGACGCACGCGTCCACCAACCGCGAGTCGCCGAGGTAGTCGTGCTCCCACACCAGGCGCAACAACTGCTGCCGGGACAACGCCTGCCCGGGGCGCCGACTCAGCTCGACCAGGAGCCGCAACTCGGTCGGGGTGAGCTGGAGTTCCTCGCCGGCCTTGGTCACCGTCATCGCGTTGCGGTCGACCACCAGGTCGCCGAACACCGACGCGTCGGACACCTCGCGCTCGCCGCGGCGCAACACCGCGCGGATCCGGGCGTCCAGTACGCGCGGCTGGACCGGCTTGACCACGTAGTCGTCGGCGCCGGACTCCAGGCCGACCACCACGTCGATGTCGTCGTTGCGCGCGGTGAGCAGGATGATCGGCAGCGAGTCGGTGCGGCGGATCCGCCGGCACACCTCGAAGCCGTCGATGCCCGGCAACATCACGTCGAGCACGATCAGGTCGGGACGCTGCTCGCGCCACCGCTCCAGGCCGGCTTCACCGGTGGCCGCGGTGACCACGCGATGGCCCTGGCGCCCCAGGGCGAGTTCGAGTCCGGTTCGCACGGACTCGTCATCCTCGATAAGCAGCAGGTAGGGCACGCAGGCCATTGTGTCTGACGTCACGGCTGGGAAGAACACGGGGAGGCCCCTTCCGGTTCGCCGACCGAGGTCGCTGTTGCATACCTGTGACAGCTCGCCGACGTGACGATGAAGCCCGCCCACGAGGCTGTACATCGTGAACGAGCGCCGAACCGGGGGAGAAGTCATGCAGTCCCAGACGAAGTCGCAGGGCATCCGCAAGGACAACCGCCGTACCGTCGTCGCCCTCGCCCCGCTGAACGGCAACGCGCGTAGCGTTCCGTGCACGGACAGTGTCGACGACGAATTCACCGCGTACGTCCGGGAACGCCGGTCGGCCCTGTTCGCCACCGCGTACCACCTCACCGGTGACCGCAACGAGGCCGAGGACCTGTTGCAGAGCGCGCTGATGAGCACGTACCAGGCGTGGGGTCGGATCCAGGACAAGGCCGCGCTGGGCGGTTACCTGCGCCGCACGATGACCAACCTGCACATATCGGCCTGGCGTCGACGTCGGATCAACGAGTACCCCTCGGAGGAGCTGCCCGAGCGTCCGGACGGATCGGACTCGATGGGCGACACCGAGCTGCGTGCGGTGTTGTGGCGCGCGCTGGCCAAGCTGCCCGAGCCGCAGCGCACCATGCTGGTGCTGCGCTACTACGAGGGTCGTACCGACCCCGAGGTGGCCGAGGTGCTCGGCTGCAGTGTCGGCACGGTCAAGTCGAGCATCTGGCGTGCGCTGCGCCGGCTGCGCGAGGACGACGCGCTGAGCTTCGGTGCCGACGAGGCGTTCGCCGAACTCGTCGCCTGATCCGCGCCGGTCGTACCCGCTCGTCCCGTCCACCTGCTCCCGGCGCTCCGGGCCGGCTTTCCGCCGCCGGTTTCCGCTGTGCAGTTGTGTCGATCCCTGGTGATGTGTCCCGCCGGTGTCTCTCATCGGCAGGGACGGCGGATGGGGCTGTGACGGTTCCGTCGAATTCGGAGCGGATTCGGGACATCGGCGCGCGGGGCGCCGAATTGCGCTCGGCGTAGCCGAGTGGCTACGTTGCGTGGTCAATCCTCTGGTCGACAGGGAAGGGCCATCGTCATGTCCTCCGTTCTTCGCACCGCAATCGCCGCCACGTCGCTCGGCGCCGCCGCCGCCTTCGGCCTCGCGGGCAGCGCCGCGGCCGCGCCCGTCACGACCGACGGGATCTCCCGCCCCGATGTACCCGCCGCCGGCCAGGGTGCCGCCGCCGCCACCGGAGCCGTGCTCGGCGCGGTGGAGCGCGCGCAGCTCAACCCGATGAACGGCGGCGGTTTGAATCCGCTGTCCAACAGCGTCGGCACCGAGGTCGGCGACGCGCCGGTCGGCACCAACCTGGTCACCGGCGACCTCGCCGACGGGATGACCGTGCAGGACGCCCTCGATCGGCTCTGAGCCGACCGGCCGGCGGGCCCGGCCGGGACACTGCCCCTGCCGCGGCGCCCGTGCCCGTCTACCCTGAGCCGCGAACGTGGCCACGGGGAGGCAGTCGGATGGGGCAGGAAACGGATCGTTTGCGAGAGCCGGCGGCATGGGCGCTGGTCGGCTTTCTGGCATTGCAATTGGCGGTCGACGCGCTGCGCGTCCTGTTCGGAGTGGGGTCCGGGGTACACGGCTTCCGAGCCCGGGCCTATGGCGGCCAGTCCGCACTGCTCGACGTGCTCACGCCGGTGCTGCTCGCCGGCGCGGTGTTGTTGGTGACCCATGCGGGGCGGCCCACACCCAGGGCCCGGACGATCACCCGGGCCGCGCTGGGGGTGCTCGCCGTACAGGGGATCGCGGGGGTCACCGTGGCGCTGGGCGGCCTCGCCTACGACGGCGGCGGATTCGCCGACATCCCGGCCGGGGCCCGGGTCGAACAGAGCGCGGTCAACGTCGGCGTGCTGGTGCTGTTCGCGCTGTGCGCGTACTTCCTGATCGTGGTCCTGGGCGCGCCGAGCCCGCCGACGGTCACGCGCGGCAAGTCGCTGCCGCACCAGGAGTGGCCCGGCCACGGGCGCGACACCGCGGCCGCGAGTCGACCGGCCGCGCCGACCGGGAGCCACCCCGCCCACGAGCACCCCGGGACCGGGCCGCGGGTCGCGGCGCCGTACGCGTCGGGGACCGCCGACTACGCCGCGCCGACCGGTGCGGGGCGCCCGCAGGCGGAGGTGCCGGCGGCCGGCCCGACACCCGGTGCCGCCATGCCGCCTCGGCCGACCGCGCCACCGTCGGCGCAGACCTACGGGGGGACCCGGCCGTGACCGCCGAGGTCGAGGCGGAGCCGGCGGAGGAACTTCCGCCGCCGCCTCGGCTGTGGCGGTTGCGGCGTCGGGTGCGCACGGTCGGCCGCAGCGTGGTCGGCGTGATCTTCGCGGGCGCGGTGCTGGTGACCGGTGCCCGGCTGCTCGTGTTCGACGCGATGTGGCCGGTCGCGATCATGACCGTCTTCGCGCCCTACGCGGCGGCCGCCTCGGTGCTCGTGCTGCTCGGTGCGGCGCTGTTGCGCATGCGGCTGACCCTGCTCGTCGCGCTGGGCCTGGTGGTCGTGCACACCGTGTGGATACTGCCTCGGATCAGTCCCGCCGACGGTCCCGTGCCCGGCGGGGTGCGGCTGCGGGTGATGACGTCCAACGCCTACTTCGGCACGGCGGATCCGGGTCGGATCACCGAGTTGGTGCGGCGCGAGCGGGTGGACGTGTTGGCCGTGCAGGAGTTGACGCCGGAACTGGCGACGGGCCTGGAACGGGCCGGTCTCACCCGGGAACTCCCGTACACGGCCGGGCACGGCGAATCCGGTGCCGCCGGGCTGGCGATCTACGCCCGCCGGCCGTTGGGCGAGGAGCGGTTGTTGCCCGAACGCACCACGATGCCGATGCCCGGGGCCACCGTGGAGGTGGACGGGCGCCGGGTCCGGCTCCAGGGTGTGCACACCATCCCGCCGATGCGCGGGCAGGCCGGGCAGTGGGCGCACGACATGGACGCGCTGCGCCGCGAGGCGGAGCGGCGCACGTTGCCGATGATCCTTCTCGGCGACTTCAACGCGACCTCGGACAACGCCTCGTTTCGCGCGCTCACCGGTGCCGGGCTGCGGGACGCGCACGAGGAGCGCGGCCGGGTCCTGGTGCGCACCTGGCCGATGGCGTACTTCCACGGCCTGCCGGCGCTGTTCGGGATCGACCACGTCCTGGTGGGCGGCGGGATCGACGTGGTCTCGGTCTCCGAACACCGTGTGCCGCGCACCGATCACGCCGCGGTGATCGCCGAACTGTCGCTGCGCTGAGCGTTCGTCAAGATCCCGTCAGGAACGCTCCCACCTGCGTCGATGCCGCGTCAAGAGACCGGAAACGGCCGTTGTGCGGGGCTAGCGTCGAGTCTCGCCGGGCGAGTTCGCCGCGGTGACCGCACGCTCGCAACTTCGAGGATCCGATCGTATGTCCGCTCTGTTCGCCCTCTTCGCCGTCGTCGTGATCGCCCGGGTCCTGGCCACCTGGAAGCTCTCCACCCGACGGCCCGCCGAAGCGACCGGCCGGGCGAGCGAGACCCGCGCCGACCGCGCGCTCGCCGCCTGAGCCGACGCCCGCGGGCCGGCCGAGGCGGAGCGCAGGTTGCACACGGCACAACCCGAACTCGACGCCGCCGGCGGCCGGTCGGTCATCGCGGACGCGGATCTGGAGCGGATCCTGCCGGACGTGCGGACCCTCGCGCTCCCGGTCACCCCGTACGTGCTGCTGTGGGCAGTGCGTCGACGGCGGCCGGTCGGGCGGCAACGCGCCGACGCGGTGCGGACGTTGCTCGGCGCGAGTGGGGACGTGGTGCGGCTGTGGTCGGTCGACCATCCCGAGGTGACCCCGGCCCGGCCGCGCGAGATGGCGATCGGACACGGCGCTGTTCGGCTCGCCCCGTCGGCCCGGGTACGACCCGGAACGGTGGCGGGGCCGTCACCCGTGTGGGTGACGGCCCCGGTTGTCGCGTCGGAGCGATCCGGCGATCAGTATCCGGTCGGGTGCCAGACCGTACGAACCTCGGTGAACGCCAGCATGCGACCGGTGCCCGGGTCCGCGGACCAGTCCGGCTCCCTGGCCTCGGGGCGCAACACCCGCTTGAGGTTGTCCGCCGCGGCGATCTCCAGGTCGCGCGCCGACGCGACGCCCGCGTCCGGCGCCACGCCGGTCAGGTCGATCGCGTTGACGTCCTGGTGGGACGCGAGCGTGGGGGCGATCTCGGCCGGGTGCCCGGTCAGGATGTTGATCACCCCGCCCGGCAGGTCGGACACCGCGAGCACCTCGGCGAAGGACAACGCGGGCAGCGCCGAGGCGCCGGCCGCGAGCACGACGGCGGTGTTGCCGGTGGCGATCACCGGCGCGACCGCACTCGTCAGGCCCAGCAGCGACGAGCGCTGCGAGGCGATCACCGCGACCACGCCGGTGGGCTCGGGCGTCGACCAGTTCGCGAACGGGCCCGCGACCGGGTTGGCGCCACCCGCGACCTGGGCGAGCTTGTCGGTCCACCCGGCGTACCAGACCCAGCGGTCCACCGCCGCGTCCACGGCCGCGAGCGCCTTGGTGCGGTTGACGCCCTCGGCCGCGGCGACCTCGGTCGCGAACTGCTCGCGCCGACCCTCCAGCATCTCGGCGATCCGGTAGAGGATCTGACCCCGGTTGTAGGCGGTGGCGCCCGACCAACCCGGGAACGCCTTGCGCGCCGCGACGACCGCGTCCCGGGCGTCCTTGCGACTCCCGCGCGGCGCGTTCGCCAGGGTCCGGCCCTTGCTGTCGGTCACCGCGTACACCCGCCCGCTCTCGGACCGGGGGAACTTGCCCCCGACGTACAGCTTGTAGGTCTTCGACACCTCAAGGCGCTCAGACATCGAGGTAGGCCTCCAGCCCGTGGCGGCCACCCTCGCGGCCGAAGCCCGACTCCTTGAACCCGCCGAACGGCGAGGAGGGGTCGAACTTGTTGAACGTGTTGGTCCACACGACGCCCGCCCGCAGCCGCTGCGCGGTCCACAGGGCCTTGGCGCCCTTCTCCGTCCACACGCCGGCGGACAGGCCGTACGCGGTGTTGTTCGCCTTCTCCACCGCCTCGGCGGGGGTGCGGAAGGTCTGTACGGTCAGCACCGGGCCGAAGATCTCGTCCCGGGCGATCCGGTGTGCCTGGGTGACGCCGGTGAACACCGTCGGCGGGAACCAGAAGCCCTTGCCGGGCAGCTCGCCGGCCAACGACCAGCGCTCGGCGCCCTCGGCCTCGCCCGCCGTGACCAGTTCCCGGATCCGGGAGAGTTGCGCGGCCGAGTTGATCGCGCCGACGTCGGTGTTCTTGTCCAGCGGGTCGCCCACGCGCAGCGTCTTGATCCGCCGGGTCAGGCTCGCCAGCAGTTCGTCGGCCACCGACTCCTGCACGAGCAGGCGCGAACCGGCACAGCAGACCTGGCCGCCGTTGAAGAAGATGCCCTCGACGATGCCGTCCACGGCGGAGTCGATCGCGGCGTCGTCGTAGACGATGTTCGCGGCCTTGCCGCCGAGTTCGAGGGTGACCCGCTTGCGGGTGCCCGCGATCGTGCGGGCGATCTCCTTGCCCACCGCGGTCGAGCCGGTGAACGCGACCTTGTCCACGTCCGGGTGGGCGATCAGCGCACGACCGGTCTCGCCGGCGCCGGTGACGATGTTCAGCACACCGTCCGGCAGCCCGGCCTCGACGCAGATCTCGGCGAACCGCAGCGCGGTCAGCGGGGTGGTCTCGGCCGGCTTGAGCACCACGGTGTTGCCGCCCGCGAGGGCCGGCGCCACCTTCCAGGCCAGCATCAGCAGCGGGAAGTTCCACGGGATGACCTGACCGGCCACCCCGATCGGCTTCGGATCGGGCCCGAAGCCCGCGTGGCCGAGCTTGTCGGCCCAACCCGCGTAGTGGAAGAAGTGTGCCGCGACCAGCGGGATGTCCACGTCGCGCGACTCGCGGATCGGCTTGCCGTTGTCGATCGACTCCAACACCGCGAGCTCGCGCCCGTGCTCCTGGATCAGCCGGGCGATCCGGAACAGGTACTTGGCCCGCTCCGCGCCGGGCAGCGCGGACCACGACTTGAACGCCTTGCGCGCGGCCTTGACCGCGCGATCCACGTCCGCCTCGCCGCCGATCGCGATCTCGGCGAGCACCTCCTCGGTGGCCGGGTTCACCGTCTTGAGTCGACTGCCGTCCGCCGCGTCGGCGAACTTTCCGTCGATGAACAGCCCGTACGCCGGGGCGATGTCGACGATCGCGCGCGACTCGGGCGCGGGCGCGTACTCGAATGGGTTGCCCATGGCTGTCAGTCCACCGTCACGTAGTCGGGGCCGGAGTAGCGGCCCGTGGCCAGCTTCTGGCGCTGCATCAAAAGATCGTTGAGCAGGCTGGAGGCGCCGAGCCGGAACCAGTCCGGGTCCAGCCAGTCCGTGCCGACCGTCTCGTTGACCAGCACGAGGTACTTCATCGCGTCCTTGGTGGTGCGGATCCCGCCGGCCGGCTTGACGCCGACCTGTCGGCCGGTGGCCTCGCGGAAGTCGCGGACCGCCTGGAGCATCACCAGCGTCACCGGCAGCGTCGCGTTGACCGAGACCTTGCCCGTGGACGTCTTGATGAAGTCGGCACCCGCGAGCATCGCGAGCCACGACGCGCGGCGTACGTTGTCGTACGTCGACAGTTCACCGGTCTCCAGAATCACCTTGAGGTGGGCGCTGCCCCCACCGGCGGCGGCGCTGCGCGCGCAGGCGGCCTTGACCGCGACGATCTCGTCGAAGACGGCCCGATAACGGCCGGCGAGGAACGCCCCCCGGTCGATGACCATGTCGATCTCGTCCGCGCCGGCGGCGACCGCGTAGGCCACGTCGGCGAGCTTGACGTCGAGCGAGGCGCGCCCGGACGGGAACGCGGTCGCGACGGCGGCGACGTGCACGCCGAAGTCGCCGAGCGCGGCCTTGGCCTCGGCGACCAGGTCGCCGTAGACGCAGATCGCGGCGGGCCGGGGCGCGTCCGGCGCGCCCGGGTCCGGGTGCAGCGCCTTCGCGCACAGGGCCCGGACCTTGCCCGGGGTGTCGGCACCTTCCAAGGTGGTCAGGTCGATCATTCGGATGGCCAGGTCGATTGCCGCGACCTTGGCATCGGTCTTGATCGAGCGCGTCGCGAGCATTGCTGCCCGCGCTTCGGTACCGACCCTGTCGACGCCGGGAAGACCGTGCAGAAAGCGTCGAAGGGCCGCTTCGGACGAGGTGACCTCGGCCGGGTCGGCGAGAATTGCAGACGGCATGCTCACAAGATGAGCATATCTACTCGCGTAGCGTCGGGCCCAGTGGTCCGGTCGAGCGGAACCCGACCGGCGTCGTGCGGCACAATCACCGGTCATGAGCAGCGACGAGGACATCACCACGTATCGCTCCCGGCCGGCGCTGGCCGTAGGGGTGCTTCTGATCGCCGTCGGGGTGTGGATGGTGGTCGACACGCTGATCCGCGGGGAAGGCCGAACCAAATGGCTGGTTCTCGCCATCGTGATCTTCTTCGGATTCCTGGTGGTCGCGCTCACGCTTCGGTCGGCCGTGCTGGTCGGGCCGGATCGGCTGGTGATCCGCAACCCGTTCCGCACCATCGTGGTGCCGTGGGGCGCGGTGGAGCGAGTCCGGGCGGAGTACTCGATCGAGGTGCGCGCCGACGAGAAGTCGTTCCATATCTGGGCCATCCCGGTCTCGCTGCGCGAACGCAAGCGGGCACTGCGCCAACAGGGCCGCGCGGCGGCCGAGGACCCGTACGGCCACGGTGCCCACGACCTGCCCCAACTCTCCCGCGCCGACCAGGTCGTGGACGACCTGCGGGGAATGAGCGAGCAGTTCGCCAAGAAGTCCACCGGCCCGGTCCAGGTCCACTGGTCCCCGGAAATCCTCGGCGGCATGGCCGTCTCCGGCCTCGCATCGGTCCTGCTGGGCCTGCTGTAGGACACGACCGGGCCTGCCACACGGCCCGGCCGACCCGATCCGGTCGGATCGAATCCGCCCGGCCGAGCAAAAGCCGGCCCGGCCGAGTCCCTCCTGTCCGGCCGACGCAATTCGGCCCGCCCGATGCAATCCGGCCTGCCCGAGCGAAAAACAGCCCGGCCGGTGTCCGGGGCCACCTCGGCCGAAGGCCGGGTCCGGGGCCAGCCCGCGTTCGAGCACAGGCCGGGCCGCAGGCCGGCCCATTCAGCGCGCGCCCCGCCGCAACACCCGTACGACGCTGTACAGCACGATCAACGCGCCGCTCACCGCAAGCGCGGCGACCGTGACCTCGCCGGCCAACGGCCCGCCGATGTCGAGTCCGCCCCACGCGGCGATGTCCTGCGCGGAGGACCGGAAGAGCGTGTCGGCGCTGCCGGAGAGCAGCGGGTAGGCGACGCCGAACGCGAGCACCGGCAGGACCAGTACCGCGCCGAGGAAGGTGGCGAGCGCCGGGATCGAGCGTCCGGCCTTCGCCCACTGCCACACGTATCGCAGGCGAGCGCGCATCGGGGCGTGCAGGGGGGTGTTTCGGGCGGGGAACCGGGTCAGGGTGGTCATGGTGTCCTCTTGGAACCGGAATCGGTTGACTTTTCCACGATCCGCCGGCCGACCCGCCGCGCACATCAACCCGAAGGGCCAACCCGGCTCGGTACCCCGGTACCACCCGACCCGGATCCCGTACCTCGAAGGGTTCACCGGGCGCCGACACGCCGATGGGGCGGGCGCCCGTCCGGCCGCTCCGCCCCACCCGCGCGCATCGGCCCGATGCGACCGAATAGCGGGCTACATGCCCAGCGTCGTGGCCAGATCCCGCTTCAGCCGCTCCAGCGCCGCGTGGGCCGCCGTGCGAGCCGCGTCGATGCCGATCTCGGCGATCCGCTTCGGGTCGACCACGACCTCCAGGTAGGCCTTGAGCTTGGGCTCGGTCCCGGACGGTCGCACCACGACCCGGCCCGCCGTCAGGTCCGCGCCGTCGCCGGCCAGCGTGTAGCGCAGGCCGTCGGTGGGCGGCAGGCCGTCGGCCGCCGGGTGCAGCAGGTCCTCGGCGGCGGCCACGGCCAGGTCGCCGAGCGCCCGGGGGGTCTGCTCGCGCAGTGCCCGCATGGCGTCCGCGATGGATTCGAGGCGGTCCACCCGCACCGAATACTGGTCGGTCGCGTACAGGCCGTACCGCCCGGCGATGTCGTCCAGCAGACCGGGCAGCGTCCGGCCGTCCCGCTTGGCACCGGCCGCGAGTTCTGCCAGCATCAGCGCGGCCGTGACGCCGTCCTTGTCGCACACCCCGGCCGGGTCCACGCAGTAGCCCAGCGCCTCCTCGTACGCGAAGGCCAGGTTCGGCACCCGCGCGAGCCACTTGAAGCCGGTCAACGTCTCCGTGTAGGCGAGACCGTCGGCCTGCGCGATCGCGCCCAACAGCGAGGAGGACACGATCGTGGTGGCCAGCACGCCGTCGGTGCCCCGGCGGGCCACCTCGGCGCCGAGCAGTGCGCCGACCTCGTCGCCGCGCAACATCCGCCAGCCGCCCGCGACACTCGCGTCCGGTACCGCGACCGCACACCGGTCGGCGTCCGGATCGTTGGCGATCACCACGTCCGCGTCCTCGGCGAGCGCGGTGCGAAAGGCGAGGTCCATCGCCCCGGGCTCCTCCGGATTGGGGAACGCCACGGTCGGGAAGTCGGGGTCGGGATCGGCCTGTTCGGGCACCGGTCGCACGTCCGCGAAGCCCGCGCGATCGAACGCGCCGAGCATCACGGTGGTGCCCACACCGTGCATCGCGGTGTGCACGATCCGCACGTCGCGCGGGCCGGCCGGGTCGACCACGGTCAGCGCGCGGTCGAGGTAGGAGTCGATCAGCGCCTCGCCGAGTGTCTCCCAGCCGTCCTCGGCCCTCGGCACGTCGGCCAGCGGGCCGATCGCCGCGATCCGCCCGGCGATCTCCGCGTCGGCGGGCGGCACGATCTGCGACCCGTCGCCGAGGTAGACCTTGTAGCCGTTGTCGCGCGGCGGGTTGTGGCTCGCGGTGACCATCACCCCCGCGACGCAGCCCAGGTGCCGGATCGCATAGGCCAGCACCGGTGTGGGCAGCGGCCGGGGCAGCAGCAGCGCGTGCAGCCCGGCCGCCTCCAGCACGGCGGCGGTGTCCCGGGCGAACACGTCGGACTTGTACCGCGCGTCGAACCCGATCACCACCGCGTTGCGCGTCGCGGCGGGCGCGACCGTGTCGGTGAGGTAGACGGTCTTGAGGTATGCGGCCAGACCCGCCGCAGCGCGGATCACCACCGCGCGGTTCATCCGGTTCGGTCCCGCGCCCAACTCGCCGCGCAGCCCCGCGGTACCGAACTGGAGCAGCCCGGCGAAGCGATCCGCGAGGCCCTCCCGGTCGTCCGCTTCGAGCAACGCCTCGAGTTCGGCCCGGGTGTCCGGGTCCGGGTCCTCGGCCAGCCAGGCGCGCGCGATCTCGATGACGTCGCTCAACACGGACTCCTCGGTGCGGAAGGGATCGGGAGAGGGCGGGGACGGGGACGGGACTGCGGACGTTCAGATGCGGGGCAGGACCCGGGTCAGCAGGCGGCCCATGCGCTCGGCGGACGCGCGCCCGGCGGCCAGGACCTCTTCGTGGTTGAGCGGTTCGCCGGTCATGCCCGCGGCGAGGTTGGTGACCAGCGAGATGCCCAGGATCTCCGCGCCGGCCTCGCGCGCGGCGATGGCTTCGATGGTCGTGGACATGCCGACGAGGTGCCCGCCGATCGCGCGGACCATGCCGATCTCGGCCGGGGTCTCGTAGTGCGGGCCGGGGAATTGTACGTAGACGCCCTCTTCGAGGTCGGGCTCGACCTCGCGACACAACGCGCGTAGCCGCGGCGAATAAAGGTCGGTCAGGTCGACGAAGTTGGCCCCGACGATGGGGGACGCGGCGGTGAGGTTGATGTGGTCGCTGATCAGTACCGGCTGACCGGGTACGAAGGACGGCCGCAGGCCGCCGCAACCGTTGGTCAGCACGACGGCCTTGCAGCCGGCCGCGACCGCGGTGCGCACGCCGTGCGCGACGGACGCGACGCCGTGCCCCTCGTAGAGGTGGGTGCGGCCGAGGAAGACCAGCGCGCGACGGTCGCCGATGACCAGCGAGCGGACCGTGCCCGCGTGGCCCTCGACGGCGGGCGGCGGGAAGCCGGGCAGCTCGGTGACCGGGAACTCGTGCTCCGGGTCGCCCAGCATGTCGGCGGCGGGCACCCAGCCAGAGCCCATGACGAGCGCGATGTCGTGCGTGGCGGCACCGGTGAGCCGCTGAAGGCTTTCGGCGGCCTCGGCGGCGGCCGTGTACGGGTCGTGGCTATCCAATACGTTCACATCGATGAGCGTAAATGCTGTACCTGAGAACGGCGCGGGCGGGGTCTATGCGCGTAGAAGACTGTGATACGACCGCAATGACAGCGGGGGAGGACTGGTCCTGGAAAGTGGTGATATGTCCGTTCAGGCGGGCGGAGTCTGCCACTGCTCGGGGGCGTCGGGGCCGGGGATGTACGCACCGCGACCGGTCGCGCCGGTCCAGGCGTTCCACAGGGTGGCGAGCTTGGTGTCGAACTCCCGATCGCGCTGGAGCATCGCGTCCAGCGGGACGGCGAGGTTGTACACCTTGCCGTCGGCGAGTACGAGTTGTAGGGAGCGGCTGCCCAGCAGACGTCGCTCCCGCACGTTCGTGATCTCGGACCAGTCCAGCCGCAGGGTGCGGTATCGGCGACAGGTGATGCCCTGCGGAGTCAGTCGGGTCTCGAAGCGGGAGAAGAGGAAGAAGTTCAGGAGGAAGAGCGGGGCCACGAAGAGCGGGAAGTCTTCGGCGATTCCGTGGGTGGAGGCGCGCAGCGCGGACAACACGCCGAAGAGCGCGGCGAGCAGGAGGTGGAGCCAACGCTGCCGAAAACTCAGGGTGTAACGGATCTCGGGCACAGCGCGCTCCCCCACTCGGCACGACCGACGAGCCGAGTGTGGCAGGACGCCGGGCGAGTTTCGCCGGGGGGCCGGGTTACGAGCAGGGGCGGTTGCGGAGTTCCTTGACGTAGTCGTCGGGGGCGCCGGCGGATTCGGCCGATTCGGCGACCATGCCGAGGTAGCGCGCCGACGGCAGGCCGCCCTCGTAGTCGTTGAGGACGTACAGCCACGCCAACTGCTCGCCGAACAGCGACTCCACCCGAACCCGGACCTTGCGGTACAGGCCGAGTGGCATGCCCTCCCAGCGGTCGAGGTCGGGCTCGTCCATCTCGGCCAGGTCGTACAGCGCGACGAATACCTGGGACAACTCGTCCTCGACGACCGTGGCCAGCGATCCGTCCCAACCCAACTGCTCGCCGCCGAAGGTCAGCCGCCAGCCGGGCAGCCAACCGGTGTGGCGCAGAGGGGAGTGTGGGGCACGCCGAGCCATCTGCCGCGCGTCGAGGTTGCTTGCGTACGCGGCGTAGAGGGGCATGGCCGCAGCCTACGCGACGAGCGGGCATGGGAGAGAATGACACCCGTGACTCGGATTGTGATCGTAGGCGGAGGACCCGGCGGGTACGAGGCGGCTTTGGTCGCGGCACAGCTCGGAGCCGAGGTGACGGTGGTAGAGCGCGAAGGTGTGGGTGGTGCGGCTGTACTGACGGACTGTGTCCCGTCCAAGACCCTGATCGCCACGGCCGAGGTCATGACGAACTTCGCCGACTCGCACCACGAGCTCGGCATCTACGTCGACGACGGCACCCCCGGCACGCTGGATCGCCCGATCGTGGGGGTGGACCTGGGCGTGGTCAACCGGCGCGTGTTGCAACTGGCCAAGGCCCAGTCCAACGACATCGCGCAGGGCGTCACGCGCGCCGGTGTGCGGGTGCTGCGCGGCACCGCCCGCCTGGACGGGCCGCGCCGCGTGGTGGCCGACCTGGCCGACGGCACCGAGCGCACGCTGGACGCGGACGCGATCCTGATCTCCACCGGCGCCCACCCGCGCGAGATTCCGGGTGCGGAGCCGGACGGCGAGCGCATCTTGAACTGGAAGCAGATGTACGGCCTGTCCGAGCTGCCGCGCGAGCTGATCGTGGTCGGCTCCGGCGTCACCGGTGCCGAGTTCGCCGGTGCGTACCAGGCGCTCGGCTCGAAGGTGACCCTGGTCTCCAGCCGGGACCGGGTGCTGCCGGGCGAGGACCCGGACGCGGCCGAGGTGCTCGAAGGCGTCTTCCGGCGGCGCGGCATGCGGGTGATGTCGCGCTCGCGGGCGGAGAGCGTCAAGCGGGACGGGGACAGCGTCATCGTCACCCTGACCGACGGCCAGATCGTCGAGGGCAGCCACTGCCTGGTCGCCGTCGGCGCGATCCCGAACACCTCGGGCATCGGTTTGGAGGAGGCCGGAGTCTTCCTCAAGGACACCGGACACGTGCGGGTGGACCGGGTCTCGCGCACCACCGCGAACGGGGTGTACTCGGCGGGCGACTGCACCGGCGTCTTCGCGCTCGCGTCGGTCGCGGCGATGCAGGGCCGGATCGCGATGTACCACATGCTCGGCGACGCGGTGGCCCCGCTGAACCTCAAGGCCGTGTCCTCGAACGTGTTCACCGACCCGGAGATCGCCACGGTCGGCTATACCCAGGCCGCGATCGACGCGGGCGAGATCGACGCGCGCGGGGTGAAGCTGCCGCTGTCGCGCAACCCGCGCGCGAAGATGCAGGGCATTCACGACGGTTTCGTGAAGCTGTTCTGTCGCCCGGGGACCGGGATCGTGGTCGGCGGTGTGATCGTGGCGCCGCGCGCGAGCGAGTTGATCCACACCGTCGCGCTCGCCGTGGACCTGCACTTGACGGTCGACCAGATCGCCAGCGGATTCACCGTCTACCCGTCCCTTTCGGGATCGATCGCGGAAGCCGCCCGGCAATTGCACCGGCGCGAGCGTTCCTGACCGGGGCCGGGGCCGGGGCGAATCGGCCCGGACGACCTCGGGCGGCCCCGAGTTCAAGATCGATAAGGCGCGCAGGATCGGTGCGGTCGAGTACGGGTGGCCTCCGGCGTGCGAGGGGCGCGCGGAATTCGGATTCCGCGCTCCCGGGGACTCCACTTACGGGTGGCTTTTCTCGAACATCCGCTGTGCTCCGAGGCCGCCGCGCATACTCGAATCGGACCGGGTGTGATCGCCGCCTCGCGGTGTGTTCCGCATCCGTCGAGCCCGGCTGACGCGGAATCAAAATCGGTGTACAGCAGCGGTATCCGGCTCCGGGCGAGCAGCGTTATGGTTGGCCCTCCCGAACGCTGCGGCTTCGCTGCGCCCGGAAACCGAAGCGGTCTTATCACTTTGATGAACAAGTTCGGGTAAGAGTCGCAAGCGGCTGATAAGAGCCGGTCGTTCGCGTTACCTTCGTCACGTGTTCGCAGCAGAGCGTCGTCAACTGATTCTTGAAATGGTGCGGGCCAACGGAGCGGTGTCCCTACGGGAACTCGCCCGGGTGGTCCAGACGTCCGAGGTGACGGTTCGGCGGGACGTGCGGGCCCTGGAAGCCGAAGGGCTGCTCGACCGTCGGCACGGTGGAGCGGTACTGCCCGGTGGGCTGTCCCGTGAGCCGAGCTATTCGCAGAAGACCCACCTCGCGGCGGCTGAGAAGGCGGCCATGGCCGACCTCGCGGTCTCCCTCGTCGACGAGGGGGACGCGATCGTCGTGGGCGCCGGCACCACCACGCAGGAGTTGGCCCGCAGGCTGGCCCGGATCCCGGGCCTGACCGTGGTCACCAACTCCCTCCTCGTCGCGCAGGTCCTCGCCCACGCCAATCGGGTCGAGGTCGTGATGACCGGCGGCACGCTGCGCGGGTCGTCCTACGCGTTGGTCGGCAGCGGAGCCGAGCAGGCCCTGGCGGGTCTGCGCGTGCGTCGCGCGTTCGTGTCCGGCAACGGGCTGACCGCCGAGCGTGGCCTGTCCACCCCCAACATGCTGTCCGCGAGCGTGGACCGCGCCCTGATCCAGGCCGCCCACGAGGTCGTCGTCATGGTCGATCACACCAAGATCGGTGTGGACACCATGTTCCAGACGGTGGCCCCCGAGCGCATCACCCACCTCGTCACCGACGAGGATGCTCCCGGCCCGGAGAGCGAGGCCCTGGCCGAACTGGGCGCACAGGTGCACATCGCCCCCCTTCCGCAACGGGCCGTTCCCGGCGCTCGTGCGGAGTTCAACGGGGAGCGGATGCGGGACATGCGCGTCCCGGGGGTGATGCCCGACCAGTGATCACGACCCCGTGCTCAGGTGTCACTCGCCGACTGCCCGGCGCCCCCCGGGCAACGCGCTCCGCACCTGTTCGACCAGGTCACCGCCGAAGGCGCCGTACCCCGTCGCCGACCACACGCTTTGCTCCGCCGGGATCTCGTAGTAGGGCAGGTACGCCCCGTCGGCGACCCGCGCGGTGAGGATGTCCGGCATCGTGCGCTCGCTCCCGGCGATCAGACACGCCCAGCAGGCCGGTACCGGCGCGGCCAGACCTCGCATCGCCCACCGCATCGTGGCGTGCGCGGCGCCGTGCAACGGGTTGAACAGACACACCGACACCTCGAACCGACGATCCGGGCCCACCTCGTCCGTCGCATCGTGCTGCTCCGCGGCCACCTCCAGCGCGCGGACACCGTGCCACACCAACAACCACGCACCCGCGAGATCGGGAAGATCGTCCGCGTCCCGCAGCACCCACGACGCCGCCTCGCCCGCGTCCAGTGCCCGCAGTTGTGCCGCCAACGCGGCCGGCCGCCCGGCCGGTACCAGCGCCTGCGTGCGCCGGGTCAATTCGGCAAGTCGTTCGCTCACGTCCGCGCGCAGCCACGCGAGCAACTCGGCCCGCGCCCGCTCCAGCAACTCGGGCGGTACCGAGAAGACGGCCGGCTCACCCGACGCGGTGATGCGCGAGGGTGGGCGCGGCGACCGGGCGCCACGTCGACGATTCGACCAGCGCATGCCCAGGGCGGCCCCGGTGCCGCCGGCCGCGACGGCGGTGGCGAGCAGAAACCAGAGGTCCAAGCCGAGCCCCCTGCGACTTCGGTCGGCGCGGACGAGCGCCCCCGCGCCGACGTGTCGGGCGGGGGCGCTCGGGTCGCCCCCCCCCCCCCAACTGGGGCGGACACCGGGGGGGGGCCCCCCACAACGAGATGTAAATCACAAAACCCCCCCCCCCGGGGGCCCCCCCCCCCACCCCCGCGACCCACCCCCAGAACAGGC
>NZ_JBHZAV010000020.1:73052-87593 GCF_042754445.1 Embleya sp. NPDC059213 | reverse complement strand
ACCCAGTAGACGTCGAGGTGGTCGGTGCGCAGTCGGCGCAGGCTGGTCTCCAACGACCGGGTCAGGTTCTTGCGGTGGTTGCCGGCGGCGTTCGGGCAGGCCCGGACCACCTCACCGGGTTCCGACTCCCCCAGCGGGAACGGGAAGTCGGTACCGAGCATGACCCGGTCGGGCCCCATCACCTCGACCAGCAGCCGCAGCGCGCGCGGGTCGAACACGGCCGAGTCGACGTAGAACCGGCGCACGTACTCGGACGGCGGTCGGGGCGAGTCGGCCCGGACCAGGTCCCGGTTGTGCCAGGCGTTGTCGGCTCGACCCAGCAGGAACGCGAAGCTGCCGCCGCCGTGGCAGAAGCACAACTTCAGCGACTCGGGCAGCTTCTCGAACGCGCCCTGGAGGATCATCCCGAGGATGCTGAGCTGGGTCTCGGCGGGCATCCCGACCAGCCACGGCAACATGTGCCCGCGCATGCGCTCGCCGCCGAGCATGTCCCACGGGTGCACGAGTACCGGGATCTCCTCGGTGGCGCAGTGCGCGAGGAATTCCACGATCCCGTCGTCGCCGAGGTAGCGCTCGCCGACGTGGTTGCCGATGTGCACGCCTCGGTGCCCGGCCGCCGCCGCCCGGGACGCGGTCTCGCAGGCCGCGCCGATGTCCTGGAGCGGGACCTGGCTCAGCGGCAACAACCGCTCCGGGTCGAGCGAGCAGTAGTCGAGGATGCGGTCGTTGACCAGGTCGCACCACTCGACGGCGCGGGCGGGCTCGGCCGCGTAGCCGAACATCAGCGGTGTCGAGGAGATCGCCTGCACGTCCACGCCGAGCGCGTCCATGTCGGCCAACCGACGCTCGGGATCCCACAGCGGCGCGATCACCGGTCGGTACTCGTCCTCGCCGCTCATCATCATCCCGGTGCCGTCACCGTGGACCCGCAGCCACGGCTCGCCCGCACCCGTCAGGATGCGGCTCTCGGCCTGCGAGATCCTCGGGAAGACGTGCGAGTGGACGTCGATGACAGTCACGGAACCTCCGTGGTTCACCGCCGGGCTCGGCCGGCGGTCGGGGCAGTGGTGGAGATCGGGTCACGCGGCAGCGGGTCGGGCGGCAGCGGTGGTACCCGGGGTCAGGCGGAGGTGTCGGTGCGCGGCACGGTCCGCGGGCGCAGCGCGTCCGGCCACTGCCGACCCGGGTGGGTGGCACCGCAGTGCGGGCACGTGCGGTCGCCGTCGTAGAACGCCTCGAACAGCGGTGGCAGGTCGTCGACGATCGAACGCACCTGTACCGGCGAGCGGTTCACCAGGTGGTGACACTCGACGCAGTACCACTCGAACGCGTCGATCAGGCCCTCGGTCCGGCCGAACTCGACCACCAGACCGATGCTGCCCGGCTCCGGCCGCTGCGGCGAGTGCCGCACGTGCGGCGGCAGCAGGAAGACGTCGCCCTCGTTGATCTGGACGTCGACCGGCGGCTTGCCCTCTTCCTCCATCACCCGGAGCACCATGTTGCCCTGGAGCTGGTAGAAGAACTCCTCGATCGGGTCGTCGTGGAAGTCGGTGCGCTGGTTGGGCCCGCCCACCACGGTGACCAGCAGGTCGGCCTCCTGCCAGATCTGGATGTTGCCGACCGGGGGCTTCAGCAGGTCACGGTGCTCGTCGATCCATCGGGTGAAGTTGAACGGCAGGCCGTTGGTCAGTTTCGGCAGGCTCATCTCGCGGTTCCTTTCTCGCACGGTCGCTCGGTCGGCTCGGTGACTTCAGTCGCTTCGGTCGCCTTGGCCGCCTTGGTCGCCTTGATCGCCTTGGTCGCTTCGGGGCCGGACCGCGTCGGCCGGGTCCGACCCGGTGGAGCGGGGCCGCTGCGGCAGGTACGCGACGCAGGAGATCTCGATCAGCAGGTGCGGGTGCGGGAGTTGGTGCACCGCGACGGTCGTGCGGGTGGGGCCGGTCTCGTCGAAGTACTCGGCGTAGACCTCGTTGTAGCCGCCGAAGTCGTTCATGCTGACCAGGTAGGTGGTGAGCGAGACCGCATCGGCCAGGCCGCCGCCGGCCGCGGCCAGCAGGTCGGCGATGTTCTCGATCACCGCCCGGGTCTGCGCCCGGATGTCCAGGTCGGTGGTCCCCATCGCGTCCGCGCTCGCGCCGACGAAGGTGCCGTCCGGCCGCCGGGAGCTGGTGCCGGACACGTAGACGAAGTCGCCGGCCCGCTTGACGTGCGGGAATCGGCCGCGCGGGGTGGCCTTGCCGGCGACCAGGATGCCGTCGTCGGCGCTCATCGGGTGGTCACCTCCGCGCGACCGAGGCCGGCCGCGGACACGCGCACGTGCACACCCTTGGGCAGTGGCATCGCGGCGGTGGCAGCCCCCGCGAGCACGACCCAGCCGGGCCGGAGTTCGAGACCGGCCTCGGCGGCCAGTCGGGCCGCCGCGATCAGCGAACGCAGCGGGTTGCCCAGGATCGCCGCCGAGGAGCCGCTCGCCACGACCCGCCCGTCGATCTCGACGAGCAGACCCAGGTTGCTCAGGTCCAGCCCGGCCGGGTCGTGCCAGGTGCCGAAGCCGAAGCCGGCCGCCGAGGCGTTGTCCGCGATCACGTCGGGGAGGGTGAAATCGAAGTCGGCGTAGCGCGAGTCCAGGACCTCGTAGGCGACCGCGACGCCGGCGACCGCGCGGACCGCCTCGGCGGGGGTGACCGTGCCGGACAGCGGGCTGCCGATCAGGAAGGCGATCTCCGGCTCGATCCGGGGATGGATCAGGCCGCCGGGGTCGAGTACGCCGCCCTCCTCCACCAGCATCGCGTCGGTGAGCAGGCCCCAGATCACGTCGTCCACGCCCATCTGGATCATCTTGGCGCGGCTGGTGAAGCCCATCTTGACGCCGATCAGCGCCTCGCCCCGGGCCAGCCGGCGGTCGATCACCGCGCGCTGTACCCGGTAGGCGGTGGTCAGGTCCAGGTCGGTGCTGTCGGTGGGGCGGGCCACCGTCCGGTGTGCGAGGGCGGCTTCGTCGAGGGTGTCGGCGAGGCGGGCGACGAGTTCGGCGTCGGTGTCGAGTCGGTTGTCGGTCACGAGGTCTCCTCCTGCGAGGTCGTCGCCGCGAAGGCGACCCGTACGTCGCCCAGCCCGTCGATCCGGGCCTCCAGCACATCCCCCGGGGCGACCGTCACCATCGGGCCGAGCGCGCCGGTGAGCACGGTGTCCCCGGCGCGCAGCGGGCGGCCCAGCCGGACGAGGGTGTCCGCGAGCCAGATCGCCGCGTTCAGCGGGTGGCCCAGGCAGGCCGCGCCGGTGCCGGTGGAGACCGGTTCGCCGCGCCGCTCCAGCACCATGCCGGCCAGGCGCAGGTCCAGGTCGCCGAGCGCCCTGGGCCGGTTGCCCAGCACGTACATCCCGGAGGAGGCGTTGTCCGCGACGGTGTCCGCGAGGGTGATGTCCCAGTCCCGCACCCGGCTGCCGCACACCTCGATCGCGGGCAGCGCGAAGGCGGTGGCCCGGATCAGGTCGGCGACGGTGTGCCGCTCGTGCGTCAGGTCGGCGTCCAGCACCAGGGCCACCTCGGCCTCGGCCCTGGCCTGGAGCACCGCGCCGACCGGGATCTCGGCGCCGTCGGGCACCGCCATGTCCGCGTACAACATGCCGAAGTCCGGCTCCTGCACCCCGAGTTGGCGCTGAACGGCGGCGGAGGTGAGGCCGATCTTGCGGCCGACCAGGCGGCGGCCCTCGGCAAGGCGACCCAGGGTCAGCCGCTCCTGGACCGCGTACGCGTCCTCGACGCCGGTGATCAGGTCGCGGATCGGCGCGCACGGCACGCCGCTCCGCTCCGCGTGGAGCAACCGTTCGGCGGCCGCTTCGATTGCATTGCTCGTTGCCTGTGTCGCTGTCACTGTCGGGAACCGATCCTTCGGATCTTGATGCGGATGCGGATCTTGAATCAGATCTTGATGCAGATATTGACCGGCTCGGAGAAGAAGTCCAACGAGTACTCGCCGCCCTCCCGGCCGATCCCGGATGCCTTGATCCCGCCGAACGGCGTCCGCAGGTCGCGCAGATTCCAGCAGTTGACCCACACGATCCCGGCCTCGACGCGCGGGGCGACCCGATGCGCCCGGGACAGGTCGCGGGTCCAGACGGTGGCGGCCAGGCCGTACCGACTGTCGTTGGCGAGCGCGATCGCCTCGTCCTCGGTGTCGAACGGCAGCACGTGGCAGATCGGCCCGAAGACCTCCTCCTGTACGGTGCGCGCGCTCTGCGGCAGGCCGGTGAGCACGGTCGGCTCGACGTGGAACCCGCCGTCGCGCTCGTCGCCGAAGCTCGGCACCCCACCGCCGGCGACGACCGTGGCGCCCTCCGCGACCGCCAGCCGGTAGTAGGACAGCACCTTGTCCCGGTGCGCGGCCGAGATCATCGGCCCGTAGTCGGTCAACGCCCCTGCCCTTGAACCGAGTTCGGCCACGAAGGCGGCGAAGATCGAGCGCTCGACGTAGACCCGTTCGGTGCACAGGCAGATCTGGCCGGAGTGGGTGAACGCGGACCGGACGGTGCCCGCCACGGCCTCCTCGAAGTCCGCGTCGGCGAACACGATCGCCGGGTTCTTGCCGCCGAGTTCGAAGGACACCGGGGTGATGTGCTCGGCGGCCTTGCGCATGATCGCGGTGCCGGTCGCCGATTCGCCGGTGAAGGCGATCGCGTCGACGCCCGCATGCGCGGTGAGGAACTCGCCGGCCGCGCCCGCGCCATGACCGTGGATCAGGTTGAACGCACCGACCGGCAGCCCGGCTTCGTGGATCACCTCGGCCAGCAGCGTCGCGGTGCCCGGCGTCTCCTCGGACGGCTTGGCGACCACGGTGTTGCCGGCCGCGAGCGCGGGCGCGACCTTCCAGGTCAGCAGCAGGAGCGGGAGGTTCCACGGCGAGATGATCGCGACCACGCCCAGCGGGCGGCGCACGGTGTAGTTGAGCGCCTGGCCGACGCCGCCGCTCCAGCCGGGCACGGCGGTCGAGTGGGCGCGCTCGGGCCGGCCGTAGAGCAGGTCGGCGTAGGCCCGGAAGTTGCCGATCGCCCGCGGGATGTCGACGCCGGCCGCCAGTTCGCGCGGCTTGCCGGTGTCGGCGACCTCGGCGTCCACGAACTCGTCGAACCGGGCCTGGATCCCGTCCGCGATCCGCCGCATCGCCTCGGCCCGCACCTCGACACTCGCCACCCCCCACTCGGCCAGCGCCCCCCGCGCGGCCGCCACGGCGGCATCCACAACCCCCCGATCGGCCTCGGGCACGTCCCCCACGACGGCCCCGTCCACCGGGTTCACCAGCGCAAAGACGCCGTCACCCGCCCGGGTGAACTCCCCCGCCACATAGTGCGCAGGCAGCACACCCTCCCCGGCCACCGACCGTCCCATCGCCCATTCCCTTCGCCGCAAGCCCCATCACAGGGAGCCTCTCCCGCCAACGACATGCCCGTCCAATACTCTTTGGACCGCAACACATGCCCTTTTCGGTATGACGAAGCGGGTCGGCGACCGGCCGGCCAAAACCGTCCGACCCCCACCCTCAGCCCGGTGGCCCGCAACCGTCACGTGCGGCGTTGGCGGCCAACACGGCGCGCAGGATGGCGTCCGAGGCCGGCAATGACGTCCCGGGCTTGATCGTCAGCAGGTACTGCACACTGCCCGCCGAACACCGGGCGAAGTATCCCGAGCCCTGGCCGTCGATCACATGCGACTCGGCAACCTTTCCCACCGTCTCGGGAGTGGGCGCTCGCGCGTATTCGAGGTCGGCCAGTACGCCGCGACGCACCTCCAGCCGAAGCGCCGACACCTCGTTCGGCTTCGCCGCCTCCGAAACGACGCAGTCCTCCCACCCGGAATCGCGCCCCGACCAGCGCTCGACCCAGGTGGGATGCGCACCGAGATCGACCCCGGCCGGCGACACTCCGCACAACGTCGCCCCCTGCCCAAACGCGGTGGGCACCACCTCGCCCCGCCGAGCCGGCGCGGGCAGCTCCGGCATCGTGCAGCCCGCCTTCCGCCGCGCGACGTTGGTCAACGTCACCATCGTCGACGCGATCCGCTCCCGGTTCCCGGCCCTCCCGGGCACCCCGAGTCGGAGGGGTCGCTCGGGGCTGTGCACATCCTCGGCGGTCACCCGGGCGAACGATGTCCCCCCATCGGCCATGCAGGGCGGAACTCGCAGCCAACCATCGAGATCCGAGGCCATGCCGAGCAGCCCATCCCCCAACGGCATCGAAATCGGCAGCCGGGCGCCAACGCCGTAGTGCTGGCCGGTCGACCAGTAGTCCCCGTCGAGGGCGTACCGAAACGCGACCTGCGGCCGGCCCCGGACCTTGCTGTACACCAAGCACTCATTGCCACCGGAGGCCGGATAGCGAAGCGCATCCTTCCGCACCGCCTCCCCGTACTCCCCAGGTGGCAACAACGTCGCCAACTCGTCCGCGCTCAGCAACCCCCAGCAATAGCTCCGCGCCCGATCCGACGTGCTCCGCGTCGACAGGAACACGACCAGCCCCACGATCAGCCCGACAACCAGGACCCCGACAAGCACAAGGACACCGCGCCGACGACCGAGAAACGCTTTCACTTCATCACGATTTCCGACGGAACAATCGCACTGTAAGCACGACCGGCCTCATTACCGAGTTCCACGCTCTTATAAGTCGGGTTTTCCGCCATCCAGGTTCTCATGACACCTTCCACCTGAACCCGTCCGCTGACATACGCGCCGTGCACTTGCTCCCTTGCCTGCTCACCTGCATCAGGCGGAAATGCTTGATAAAATTCCCCGACGATCCCATTTACGCCTACGGTTGCGATGGCTGCGATGGGAGCGATGATGCCATGAGTCTGGACTGCCGCCGCAGCCTTGAAGAGTGCACCGGCGGATATCCCGTCGATGCTCGCGCCGACCCACCGCTCGTATCGCTTGTCGGCTTCACCCTCTGCCAGGTCGCTCGCAGCCGCCCGGTCCAGAACGTCCTTCGATACAGCCGCATCCAGGAATCCGAAGGCATCGCCGGAGTCCCTCGCAAATGTCTGCACTCGGCCGAAGTCCGGTTGCGCCGACTCCCCCGCTATGAGACTCAGAGCGGCGCGCGTGTACCTTTCCTCGGCCTCCTTCAGTACGGTGATGTTCGCCGGTTCCTCAGCCAGCCCGGAAAGCACATTTCGCATGGTCTCGCGCGGAATATTCGCAGTGGGACTCGCTTGCGGAATCGCGTTCGTATCCTTGGTGGCACTTTCCTGAGTCAGCGCGAGATGCAGAGATTCCGAATTTTTCGCCAGAATCTCGGTCAGGCTCCCACGCAGGGCGCCGGACTCGCTCAGGATCGGAGGAGCATCCTTCGCACCGAGCGTGGTCATCACGTTCTCCACCACACCGGCCATGGCGGGTGTGGTCAGTCGGCCCGTGGTCGCCGCAACGAGGGCATCACCGAACGCGTCGAGGTGGGGGCGTTCCCGGTCGACCGGGTTCAGCGGATCGACGAGGGCGTGCGTGAAGGCGATCTGCTCCACGTGTGCCTTGCCCTTCGGGCCGGTGAAGAAGTCCGTCGACGCGTCGGCGTTGTGGGAAAGGGTCACCAGGAACCCGTTGACCGGGTCGCGGGCCGGATCCGAGCCCCACCCCTGACCGTTGTTCATCGACTTGTCGAAGGCCAACAGGTCCTCGCCCACCGCACCCAGGAACTTGGTGTCGTACGTGCCCTCCCGCAGTAGCCGATCGAGCTTTTGATATCCGAATACCGACCCATTGCCGGGCCCTCCGGTGGTCTGCTCCACCTCGCGCCCGGCCTCCTTGAGACGCCGCATCCACTCGGCGTCGCCCGCCAGTTCCGCGCCGGCCGTGGAAAGTGCACCCCTGACCCGCCCCTCGATCAGCCTGGCCGTTTCGCGCGTCGCCTTCGGGCCGCCCGCGCCGCCGAGAGTTTCCAGTTTCTCGGTGGCGTCGAGCAGGCGTCCGGGACCGAGCATTCTCAGGAGTTCGGCATCGAAACCCGGGTTTGTGCCATTCTGCTTGAGCAGGGTTTCCAGGAAGGCGAGATCCTGCGCGTTCACTTTCCCGGTGTCGAGCTTGGACAGGAGTTCGGTGGCGCGCATCGCATCGGCGGTCGAGTCTCCCCCGAGCGCACGGGCGTTGAAGTCGTCCTTGGGGCCGAAATCCACGTTCTTGCGCATCGTATTGGCGGCGACAACGTCGGCGTCGGTCGCCTTCTGCAGCGCGGCGGCGATGCGAGCGGCTATGTCCTTGGCCTGCGATTCGAGTGAGGCGTGCTCGCTGTCCGTATCGGCCTGCCAGGTGAGGCGGCCGTCGGGATGGCGGGTGATCCTGCTGCGGCGGGCGGCTTCGAGCGCATCCCGGACCGCGTTCCGTGCCGCCCGCAATTCGCCTGCGGCCTCCCGAGCGATCGACGCCATCGCCCCGGACTCGGCTCGGATGGCTTCCAGTTGGGCACCGACATAGCCGATGAGCTCCACCGCCCGACGACCGTCGTTGCTGTCCCAACCGCCGCCGCGCAAGGGGCCGATCACCTCGTGCTCCACCGACTCCCGGCGCCCGTTCATCGCCGCGCTCAGTTGTTCCCAGGAAGCGGCGACGGCATCGAGCGCGTCCGGTGAACAAGCTTCGAGATCCTCGATGGTCAACGTCACGGAAACAATCTCCCGACTTCATGAGCCACTCGTTCCGCGCCGACCGCCCGGAACGGCGACGAGATTAGCAGTCGAGACGATCCGCCTCCGGCGAAATATGCACCCACTCGATATAGCCGATAACATTTAATGCAAAAAGTCCGAATCATCCGGCAGGCTGCTTTTGCGGAATGATCCATTTCTGTTTTCGAGGGCTCGCCCGCAAGTATGCTCGGTCGCGTTTCGTGGCCCTGTCGGGCCGATCCATTTTCCCGATCACGAAAAGAGTTCTCATGGCCGGCGGCGAGAGCATGGACATGATCATCAACCCCTGGCGCTACCAAGATTCCGCCGCACCCGCACCACCCGAAGCCAAGCCCACCGACCCACTGGCGACCCGGCTCCAGTCAACGATCGACCCGGGCGGCGGCGGATCGGTCCGGGTCGACGCGAGCGTACTCGACACCTCGGCGACCCGACTGGAGCAACTGCGCGGCGAAGTCCAAGGCAGCGTTCAGAACTCGCTCCGAGGCGGGACCGATCACGCCGCGGTGGGTCGAAATCTGGAGGTCACCAAAGCCGTCCAGTACGTACACGATCGTTGGACGGAGAAGCTGACCCATCTGCTCGAAGACATGCAGGAGCGGGTGACCCGGGTCCGCAAGGCGGCGGACAACTGGGATCACACGGAGGCCAACGTCACTCGGTCCATGCAATAGGCCGCCCGCCGGCACGAGGAGCCGTCGTCGACCAACCCCCTGAGGCGAGCATCTAATGCATAGGATCAGTTTGACTCATTAGTATGACGGGCGGTAGAACTGACTCAGCACCCCGCCGAAGAAGGTAGAGATCATGGGTATCGCCGCCGTTCCCCAGGTTGTACATCGTTTTGTGGAGGTTGCCGGGGTTCGGGTGTTCTATCGGGAGGCCGGGCCCGTGGATGCGCCCACGCTGCTGTTGTTGCATGGGTTTCCGTCGGCGTCGCATCAGTTTCGTCGGCTGATGGATGTGTTGGGCAACGACTTTCGGCTGGTTGCGCCGGACTATCCCGGTTTCGGGCACACCGAGGTGCCGGCCGGGTTCGAGTACTCGTTCGAGCGGCTCGCCGATGTGGTCGAGGGGTTCGTGGACGCACTCGCGTTGGAGCGGTACGTGCTCTACACCTTCGACTTCGGTGGCCCGGTCGGCCTGCGGCTGGCCGAGCGGCGGCCGGCGGCGGTGGCCGGGCTGATCGTGCAGAACGCCAACGCGTACGACGAGGGTCTGTCCGAGATGGCCCGCGGCTTCGTCGCGCTCACCCCCGACGTGCCGGGCGCCCGGGAGCAGGCCGCCGAGCTCCTGGTGTTGCCGGTCACCCGGGGCCAGTACGAGGGCGGCACCGCCGACCCGACCCTGGTGGCCCCCGACGGCTGGACCCTGGACCAGCACTTCCTGGACCGGCCGGGGCGCAAGGAGGCCCAGGTCGATCTGGCGCTGAACTACCACACCAACGTCGCGCTCTACCCGAAGTGGCAGACCTGGTTGGCCGAACACCGCCCGGCCACGCTCATCCTCTGGGGCCGCAACGACATCTTCTTCCCGGAGCCCGGTGCCCACGCCTACCTGGCCGACCTCCCCGACGCCGAGGTGCACATCCTGGACACCGGCCACTTCGCCCTGGAGGACAAGCTGCCGGAAATCGCCCCGCTGATCGCCGACTTCCTCACCCGCGTCGGCACCGGCGGCTGATCGTGACCGCCGAGCGGGGCACGGGACGGCCAAGGGCGGGAAGGTGCCGCGTGGCGGGGCGAGTGGGCGATAGGTTGGCAAACACGTTGTTGCCGAACGAAAGCGGTTCCCGGTGGATGTCGCCCGCGCCATGGCCCACGACCCGCACGGTGTCTTCGCCCGGATGCGTGAGGCCGGCCCCGTGCATGCGATCGTCGCGCCGGACGGCAGCCCCGCATGGCTGGTCACCAGGCACGCGGACGTCCAGGCGGCCCTCGGCGACCCCCGATTCTCGCTGGACAAACGGCACGCCAAGCCCGGCGGCTACAAGGGCTTCGAACTCCCGCCCGCCCTGGACGCCAACCTGCTCAACATGGACCCGCCCGACCACACCCGCCTGCGCCGCCTCGCCGGCCAAGCCTTCACCCCGCGACACACCGCCGACCTGCGCCCCCGGCTCGAACGCACCGTCGAAGCCCTGGCCGACGAGTTGGCCGGCCGCGAACGCGTCGACCTGGTCAAGGACTTCGCATCGCCCTTCGCGGTCGGCGTGATCTGCGAACTGCTCGGCGTCCCGGTCGAGTCCCGGTCCGACTTCCGCACCTGGACCAACGCGGTACTGGGCGCGGACGCCACCCGCGAGGGCATCCGCTCGACGGTGCGCGAGATGTACTCGTTCTTCGTCGCGCTGCTCGCCGCCAAGCGCGCCGACCCCGGGCCCGACCTGTTGTCCGCGCTGATCGCCGCCCGGGACGCCGACGACCGGCTGAGCGAGGACGAACTCACCTCGCTTGCCTTCCTGCTGCTCTTCGCAGGCTATGAAAACTCGAGCAATCTGATGGCCGGTGCCCTGTACGCGACGATCGAGGACGAGGCGTTGCGCGACGCGCTACGCGCCGATCCGGCGGCGATTCCGGTGCTGGTCGAGGAGGTGGCCC
Organism: Embleya sp. NPDC059213; assembly: GCF_042754445.1. NCBI lineage: Bacteria > Bacillati > Actinomycetota > Actinomycetes > Kitasatosporales > Streptomycetaceae > Embleya > Embleya sp. NPDC059213. The sequence goes on along the minus strand of NZ_JBHZAV010000020.1, from coordinate 76,319 downwards.
GGCACATGTCGCCGGCCCTGCTCGCGATCCGCCGCTTCCCGCTCCGGGACGTCGAACTCGGCGGCGTCACCATCCCGGCCGGCGACACGGTCTTCCTGTCCATCGCAGCGGCCAACCGCGACCCGCGCCGCTACGCCCGCCCGGACCGGATCCGGCTCGACCGCCCCGATCCGGCCCGCCACCTGAGCTTCGGCCAGGGCATCCACTACTGCATCGGCGCGCCGCTGGCCCGTCTGGAGGCCGAACTCGCGGTCCGCACCGTCCTGACCCGCTTCCCGAAGGCACGCCGGTACGCGCCGATTTCCTGGCAGCCCTCGGTCCGGGTTCGCGGCCTGGGTTCCCTGCCGGTCGAACCGGGCAACTGACCGCGCCCGAACGGCCGACTGTCACAACTGTGTGCGAACCCGGTCCGGCGGCCGGTTACCCCGTGACGTCCGGGCCGAAAAGCACGACAGTGTAGGCAGCACGACAGGGGATCGACGGTGCGACGCCACGACCGTCGAAGGGCGGCGTGCAACGGATGGGGAGTCGGAGCAGATGTCTGTTCGTCGAGCGGTTGCCACGCATGTGCACGAGCACCGTGTGCCGGGCGTGCGTTGGTGGACCCGCCGCACCACGCAGGCCGCCGCGATGTGCGCGCTGATGATCGTGGCATTGGTCGTCGGACCTTCACTCGGCATCCTGCCGTCGCTGTCCGAGCGCGTCGACGGCGTCAGCCGGATCACGAACATGGTCCACGACTCGGACACGCCGGTCCACAAGCGCTGACCTCGGGCGACACCCGGGCCCGCGCGCCCGACTTGCCCACAGCGCCGAACGCTCCGGACACCGCCGGCGCCCGGAGCTCCTTGGGCGCGGGTCAGAGCTGCACCGACTCGATCACCCGCCGCAGGCCGACCTCCAGGACCTGCGGGTCGTTGTCGTCCCTCGTGACGTGGTCGAACAGCACCCCCTGGAGCAGCGCGAGCATGACGTGCCCGTCCAGGGGCGCGTTCGTGGACCCCATCGCCAGTGCGATCACCTCCGCGAGGCCGCGGAACTCGGCCTGGCACCGGATCAGCGCCTCGCGCACCAACGGCTCGCGCGCGCCCGCGAGTTCCAGCTCCAGGCGAGCCAACTGCACGTCGCGCGTCGCATCCCACCACACGCGCATGAACCGGGCCAGCTCCACGTAGTCGATCACGATCGGCCGGACCGCCGTCATCCGCATCAGCTCGTGGGTGACCTGGCCCGCGTACTCGCGATCCAGCGCGGCCATCCGTTCGACCACCGCCAGGATGAGCTGATCGCGGGTCTTGAAGTAGTACGTGACCGAGCCGTTGGGCAGCCCCGCCTCCTCCTGTACCGCGCGGTGGGTCAGCCCGCGCAGACCATGGGTGGCCAGCACCCGGATCGACGCGTCCAGCATCAGCGTGCGCCGGTCCACCCGACCGGAGCCTATGACCGGGGCGGGCGCGTCGGGTGTGACCGGTGCGGCCGAAGTCACGACGTGGGGTTCGGACGGAGTGCTGTCGGGATCGTTCACGTGCGGCATGTCTCCAGTATCCCCGAGCTTATCCCCGAGCTTGACGCCTGTAGAAATATTCTCTACAACTATAGAACTTACTTCTACGAACGTAGGAACATCCGATGGCTTCCTCAGGGATACCCGCCACCGAGTCCACGATCGGGGCCCGCGCCAACCCCTCCGACGCGTCCGACGCCGTCGCTGCGGCCCTCTCCCCCGGCCGCCCGGTGAACCCGAAGCTCGTCCTGCTGCTCGTCTGCGTCGCCCAGTTCGTACTGCTGGTCGACGACACGATCGTCAACGTCGCGCTGCCGACCATCGGGGACGATCTCCACTTCACCGAGAGTTCGCTGTCCTGGGTCACCAACGCCTACTTCCTGACCTTCGGCGGCTTCCTGCTGATCGGCGGCGGCCTGGCCGATCTGCTGGGCCGGCGCCGCCTGTTCGGCATCAGCCTGATGCTGTTCGTCCTGGCCTCGGCGGTCTGCGGGATCGCGCCCACCGACGGTGTGCTGATCGGCGCGCGGGCCGCGCAGGGCATCGCCGGCGCGCTGCTCTCCCCCGCCGCGTTGTCCATCCTGCTGGCGACCTTCCGCGAACCGGCCGAGCGAGCCCGCGCACTCGGCACCTGGGCCGCGCTCACCGGACTCGGCGCGGCCACCGGACTGTTGCTCGGCGGCGCGCTCGTCGAGTGGACGCACTGGCGCTGGATCTTCCTGATCAACCTGCCCATCGGTGCCGTCGCCCTGCTCGCGCTGCCCCGAGTGATCGGCCCGGACGATCGCGAAGCGGTGCGCCGTGTACCGGACTTCGCCGGCGCGGCGATCGGGACCGCCGCCGTCCTGACGCTGGTCTACACCGTGGTGGAGACCGATACGCACCCGTGGGACTCGCCCCGGACCCTGCTCGGCCTGGCCGTCGCGGCGCTGCTCGCCCTCGGCTTCACGCTGCGCCAACGCACGGCGGCCGAACCGCTGTTGCCCCGTGCGTTGTTGCGGATGCGGCATCTGGTCCTGGCGGACGTCCTGGTACTGGTCGCGGCCGGTGGCCTGTTCGCGATGTTCTTCTTCCTGACCCTGTACATGCAGCGGGTCCAGGGGTGGTCCCCGATGCGTACCGGCTCGTCGTTCCTGCCGTTCAGCGTCGGCATGGGCCTGGGGGCGGCGATATCCACCAAACTGATAGCGAAACGTGGTCCGTTGCTGCCGGTGAGCGTGGGACCGGCGATCGCCGCGGGCGGCATGTGGCTGATGAGCCGCCTGGACGAGCACAGTTCGTACACCTGGCACCTGCTGCCCGCGCTGGTGGTCACCGGCCTCGGCCTGGGCGTGGCGTTCGTCGCGATCATCCACACCGCGACCGGCGGCGCGGGCGAGGGCGAAGGCGGCGTCGCCTCGGCCATGGTGACGACCTGTCAGCAGATCGGCGCGGCGATCGGCATCGCGGTCCTGGTCACGATCGCGACCAACCACACCAAGGACCGGATCGCCGCCGGCGTGCTCAAGGAACGGGCCGCGGTGGAGGGATTCAGCCGAGCCTTCGAGATCCAGGCGGGCCTGATGGGCGTGGCGGCCCTCCTGGGCATCGTGGTCGGCGTGGCCACCCGACGACACCACACCGGTCGCAAGTAGGTCCGACCGAAGGTGCGGGCCCGGGGGGGGGGGGGGGGCCCCGCCCGGCCCCGCTGGGGGGGGCGGGGGGCGTTTAAAAAAAAACACAACACCAGCAAACCAAAAAAAGGGAGTTGCGGCGGGTGGGTG
>NZ_JBHZAV010000020.1:0-73042 GCF_042754445.1 Embleya sp. NPDC059213 | reverse complement strand
AACCGCCCACCCCCTTTATCTACACTGTTTTTGTCGCCGCCTGCTTCTTTTTTTTATAACACACCCCACCCCCCCGGTCCAATTTTGGCCCGCCCTCTGGTGGGGGCCCGGTGGGGGCGCGGCCCCCCGCCCGGGCCCGAGTCGGTTGCCCTCGAAGTCGAGTCGCCTGCCGTCGAGAGCGGGTCGAGGCCGGCCCGGGGCTCGGGTCCGCCGAACCGGTGAACTCCGGCCGAGTCGTGCGTGTCCTCGCGATCGTGGTCCCGGACATGTGCAAGACACTCGGCATGGACACCACCTCTGCCACGTCGCGCCGTACGTTGCTGATGGGCGCCGCCGCCACCTTCGGTCTGCTGACCTTCGCCACCCCGTCCGCCGTCGCGACCGACGGACAGCCCGCCCCCCGCCCCGCCTTCGTCCGACAACCGGTATGCGAGGTCGAGGCCGGGCCGCGGCGCATCGCGGTGACCTTCGACGACGGTCCGCATCCCGAGTACACCCCGCAGGTGCTGCGGGTGTTGCGCAGATACCGCGTGCCCGCCACGTTCTGCGTGGTGGGTACGGAGGTCGAGCGGCACCCCGAGCTGCTCCGCGCGATCCACGACCAAGGCCACGCGATCGCCGGCCACACGTGGTCGCACGCCGATCTGCAACAACTCTCGCCGACCGCCGTCGCCGAGGAGGTGGAACGCGGTCTGAGCGCGATCGGCCGCGTGTTGCCGGACCTTCGGGTCGACTGGTTCCGCGCGCCGTACGGCCGGTGGTCGTCCGAGGTGATGGGCGTGCTGAGCGCGAACGGCCTGAACCCACTGGGCTGGTCCGTCGATCCGCGGGACTGGGAGCGGCCCGGCGCACCCGAGATCGTCAAGCGGGTGCTGGCCGCGACCACGACCGGCTCGATCATCCTCAACCACGACGCGGGCGGCGACCGCGAGCAGACGGTGGCCGCACTCGAAGTGTGGCTGCCCCGACTGCTGACGAGCGGCTACCGCTTCGTCCAGCCCTGACCCGACCGGGCCTGCGGCGCCTCGGGCTCCTGCCCCCACGCCGCAGGCATCACCCCCGCCCGCTGAGGCGCGGATCGGCTTCCGGGTGTCGGTGTCGGCCGGCACACCGACAATTCGGCCACAAGCGACATCCGTGTCTCCGGGGAGTCGATGTCCAGCCATCGGGCACGTCTGCGCACCGTTTTCGGCGCCAAGCACACCTGGCTCGTCCTTGCCGTCGTCATAGTCCTGATGTCGGCTACCCAATTCTGGCTGCCGGGCTGGTGCTCCTGGTTCCTGTTCCCCGTCATCCACATCGCCGGGGGCATCGCCATCTGCTGGAACGTGGACGACCGGGAGATCGCCGAAGACGAGCGCATGGAGTAGCGGGCCCAATCCGGGCGGCGCGGCCCGGAGCACCCCGAGCACCCGGTCACCCGCGGGCGAATGCCTCGGCGCGCTTGGTGCAGGTTTCGCAGCGGCCGGTCAGCGCGACCGCGGTCGGATCGAGGGCGAAGCCCTGTTCGCCGGCCAGTCGGGCGGCGACCCCGTCCAGCAGGTCGCCCGGCGCGTGACTGACCGTGCCACAGACGCGGCAGCGCACATGCACGTGTGTGCCGCCCACCAGGTGGCCCGCCAGGTGGTAGGTGGCCGCGTCGTGCCGCAGCCGGGTGAAGGCGACCAGGTCGAGGCGCTCCAGCGCGTCCAACGCGCGGTAGATGGTGGTGCGATGCACGCCCGGCGCCGCGCGGGAGACCGCGGCGAAGATCGCGTCGGCGCTCAGATGTTCGTCGGCGTCCGCGAGTGCCCGAAGCACCGCGGTGCGCGCCACCGTGACCCGCTCGCCGTGCGCGCGGATCTGCCGCACCGCCTCGACGACCGGGTCGGGGGTGGGGTGCTGCACACCGTCGTCCATATGCAACAGTGTCGCATCTGGCCGGTGGGCAGCCCGACCTGGGGTGCCGGGCCGGCGACGGCGATACGAGACATCCAGGGACGACGAAGGACGGTGGGTGCGGTGGTGGTCCGGGAGCGCGACGACGCCTGCCCCGGAGTCGTGGACACGTCGCCGGCCGACGACGGCCTGATCGCGCGCGTACGCCTCCCGGGCGGCCGGCTCGACCCGGCCCAAATTCGCGAACTCGCGGTCCTGGCCGAGCGATTCGGCACCGGCTCGGTCGACCTGACGGCACGCGCCAACGTGCAGCTGCGCGGCCTGGCCGAGGCCGACCTGCCCGCCTTCGCCGACGCCGTGGCCGCGGCCGGTCTGATGCCCTCGCGCAGCCACGACCGCGTGCGCAACATCCTCGCGAGCCCCCTCGCCGGCCGCGATCCGAACGCCCTGCTGGACGCCGACGCCGTACTCGCCGCCGTCGACCGGGCCCTGTGCGCCGCACCCGACCTGACCGCCCTCTCCGGCCGCTTCCTGATCGGCATCGACGACGGCGGGCTCCCGATCGCCTCGGCCCGGCACGACCTGGACCTCGTCGCCCACACCGAGCACACCTTCGCGCTGCACGTCGCCGGCCACGACACGACCCGGCGCTTCGGCCCCGCCGACGCCCCGGCGGCCGTCGTGCACACGGCCCGCGCGTTCCTGGCCGCCCGCGCCCGATCCGGCGCCTGGCACGTCCGCGAACTCCCCGACGGGGCGGCCCGTTTCGCCGCCGGCCTCGCGGCCGATCCCGGCCTGCCCGACCACGCTCCCGCGGGCCCCGCCCGATCCCGGCGAGCCGACGCCGGCCGACCGCCGATCGGCGTACTCGCCCAATCCGACGGCCGCTTCGCCGTCGGAGCCCTGGTGCCACTCGGCCGCCTGACGCAGCATCACCTGGCCGCCCTGATCGCGCTGCGGACCGAACTGCGGATCACCGGCGGTCGAGGCGTCGTGCTTCGTGACGTGACCGACCCGGACGCGACCCTGGCCGCCCTCGAAGCGGCCGGCCTCCCCTGCGACCCCGCCTCCCCGTGGCGCGGCGTGACCGCGTGCAGCGGCCTGGGCGCATGCCGCCGAGCATTGGCCGACGTGCGCACCGAGGCCACCCGGCACGCCCTGGGCCGCCGCTCCCCCGACGCCGCCCCGGACCGCGCCGACACCCACTGGGTCGGCTGCTCCCGGGCCTGCGGCAAGCCCGCCGGCGCGACGCTCCTGGTCGCCCGCGAGGACGGCACCTACGAAACCGCCCCGCCCCACCCGCCACACGACCACCCCCTCGGGCAAAGGAGCAGCCGACGTGGATGACTGGATCAAGGACGGTGCCGAGATCTATCGGCGCTCGTTCGCGACCATCCGGGCCGAGGCGGACCTGGCCCGCTTTCCCGAGGATGTCTCGCGCGTCGTCGTTCGGATGATCCACGCGTGCGGCATGACCGACCTGCCGCAGGACGTCGGCTTCCATCCCGAGGTGGCCCGGGCCGGGGCCGAGGCGTTGCGGGCCGGCGCGCCGATCCTGTGCGATGCCAACATGGTGGCCTCCGGGGTGACCCGCAAGCGGCTGCCCAAGGACAACGACGTGCGCTGTCTGCTCACCGATCCGCGGACGCCGGTGCTGGCCGCCGAGCAGGGCACCACCCGCAGCGCCGCTGCCGTGGACCTGTGGGTCGACGACCTCGCCGGTGCCGTGGTCGCGGTCGGGAACGCGCCCACCGCGCTGTTCCGCCTGCTCGAACTGATCGACCGGGGCGCGCCGCACCCGGCCGCGATCGTCGGCATCCCGGTCGGCTTCATCGGCGCGGCCGAGTCCAAGCAGGCCCTGGCCGAACACCCCGCCGGCATTCCCTACCTCGTCGTCCACGGCCGCCGCGGTGGCAGCGCGATGACCGCCGCCGCCCTGAACGCCCTGGCGAGCGAACAGGAATAGCCGCGGCGCCGAACCGGAGTCCGCCCGGATTCCGGAGCCGAAAGCCCCGAACCGCACCGCACACCCGCACCCCGCACCCATCCCCCAGGAGCGCAGCGTGACCACCACCGGCCGCCTGTACGGCATCGGCCTCGGCCCGGGCGACCCCGAGCTGATCACCCTCAAGGCACATCGCCTGATCACCTCGGCCGACGTGGTCGCCTACCCGGTCAAGAAGGGTGCGCGCGGCGTCGCGATCACCATCGCCGAGCCGTATCTGAGCGACACCCAGCTGCGCCTCCCGCTCGAATACCCGGTGACCACCGAGAGCACCGACCACCCGGGTGGGTACGACGGCGCGCTCGCCGACTACTACGACTCGACCGCCACCGAGATCGCCGCGCATCTGGACGCCGGTCGCGACGTCGCGGTGTTGTGCGAGGGCGACCCGTTCTTCTACGGCTCGTACATGTACTGGCACGAACGCCTCGCCGACCGCTACCCGGTCGAGGTCGTGCCCGGGGTGACCTCGGTCAGCGGGGCGGCGGCGGTGTTGGGACGGCCGCTCGTGCAACACGACGAGGTGCTCACGATCCTGCCCGGCACGCTGCCGCCCGAGGTGCTCGCGGCGCGGCTGCGGACCACCGACTCGGCCGCGGTGATCAAGCTCGGCAAGCGGCATTTCCCGGCCGTACGCGATGCGTTCGAGCAGGCCGGCTTGGCCGATCGCACGTGGTACGTGGAGCGGGCGACCACCGATCGGCAGCAGGTGCGCCCGCTCGCCGACGTGGTTCCGGACGAAGTGCCGTACTTCTCCCTGGTGATCACCCCGTCCGCCGCCCCCGGCGGCGAGTTCGCCACCAACCGCACCCCGTGCGCGCCCGAGCCGGCGTACGTGTTGCCCGAACCCACCGGCGAGCTCGGCTCGATCGACGTGGTCGGCCTCGGGCCGGCCGGTCCGCAATGGCTCACCCCGGACGCGCACGCGGCCCTCGCCGCCGCGGACCACCTGGTCGGCTACGGCCCGTACGTGGACCGCGTCCAGCCCCGCCCCGGCCAGAAGCGCCATCGCACCGACAACCGGGTCGAGGCCGAACGCGCGCGGCACGCCATCGCGTTGGCCGAGGCGGGCGGCCGGGTCGCGGTGGTCTCCTCCGGCGACGCGGGCGTGTTCGCGATGGCGTCCGCCGTACTGGAGGCGGCGCACGAGACCGCGACCGAGGTCCCGGTCCGGGTGGTCGCCGGGCTGTCCGCGATGCAGGCCGTGGCGTCGCGGGCGGGGGCGCCGCTGGGTCACGACTTCTGCGTGATCAGCCTGTCCGCGATCCTCAAGCCGTGGGACGTGATCGAGCGTCGGCTGACCGCCGCCGCCGAGGCGGACCTCGCGGTCGCGATCTACAACCCGGCCTCCAAGACCCGGCGCACCCAGGTCGCGGACGCCCGCGACCTGTTCCTCAAGCATCGCGCCCCGGGCACCCCGGTCGTGGTCGGCCGCGACGTCGGCGGCCCGACCGAGTCGGTGCACGTGGTCCGGCTGGCCGACCTGGACCCGGAGCTGGTGGACATGCGTACGCTGCTGATCATCGGCTCGTCGCAGACCCGCACCTACCCCCGGCCGGACGGCGGCACCGGCGTGTACACGCCGCGACGCTACCCGGCCTGACGGCCCGAGCCGTGTCGACGACGATCCCGGGTCGGGTCGCCCCCGCACGGCCGGGGCGGCCCGGTCGAGGAGCCGAGATCGACGCGCGACGGTCGTATGTCACAGTGAGTGGCGTGCGCGACTCACGTCCCGGCCGCCGCGGCCGACCCGTCCAGGACCCACCGCGCGGCGGCTGCCGCGTCGGTGACCTGTTCCGGCGCGCACACCCGGGGACGGCGGATCAGCACCACCGGCAGGCCCAGCTCCCGGGCGGCGGTGAGCTTGGCCGCGGTGAGGGCGCCGCCGCTGTCCTTGGTCACGATCGCGTCGATGCGCCGGTCACGCATCAGCGCGATCTCGTCCCCGACGGTGAACGGGCCCCGGGACAACAGGACTTCGCAGGCCCGCGGGAGTGCTCCGGTCGGCGGCTCGACGCTGCGCAGCAGGAACCACAGGTCGTCCAGGTGGGCGTAGGGCGCGGTCTCCAGGCGACCCGTGGTCAGGAACACCCGTCGGGCCAGGCCGGGCAACACCCGCGCGGCCTCGGCCGCGGAGTCGACCGGATACCAACGGTCACCCGGCACGGCCGTCCATCCCGGCCGTTGCAGGCGCAGCAGCGGGACGTGCGCCTCGGCACACGCGGCGACCGCGTTCGCCGAGATCCGGGCCGCGAACGGGTGGGTGGCGTCGACCACCGCCGCGACGCCGCGCGCCCGCAACCACGCGACCAGTCCGGGCACGCCGCCGAAGCCGCCCACCCGGGTCTCGCCGACCGGCAGCACGGGTGCGCTGGTCCGCCCGGCCAGCGACGAGACGACACACAGCCCCGGTACGTCGACCAGACGCGCGGCAAGCACCCTCGCCTCGGCGGTACCGCCGAGCAACAACACCACGCGGCCCGCCCCGGCCCGGGAGGCGAGCGGGACGGGCGCCTCGGTGAATGCCTCCGCTCCGCCGGGTCCACCGGATCCGCTCGACCCGCTCGACCCGCTCACGATTGGCTCCTCGACCGATGACCGGCCCCGATCGTCTGCGCCGCGGCTGGACCACCGGCGCGTGTGCGACCGCCGCGACGACCGCCGCCTACCAGGCCCTGTTGACCGGCGAGTTCCCCGACCCGGTGACGGTATGGCTGCCCGGCGGCCAGACGCCCGCGTTCGCGCTCGCCGTCGAGGAGCTCACCGCGCCCACCCGGGTCGCCATGGCCGGTGTGGTCAAGGACGCCGGCGACGACCCGGATGTCACCCACGGTGCGCTGATCCGGGCCACCGTCCGGCACGCGGCGCCCGGCACCGGGGTGACCTTCCGGGCCGGCCCCGGCGTCGGCACGGTGACCCTGCCCGGCCTCCCGCTCGCGGTCGGCGAACCCGCCGTCAATCCCGTGCCACGCAAGCTGATCCGCGAAGCGGTGGCCCGGGTGGCCGCCGCGCACGGCGGTACCGGCGACGTCACGGTCGAGTTGTCCGTGGACGACGGCGCCCGGATCGCCGAACAGACCTGGAATCCGCGCCTGGGCATCCTGGGCGGGCTGTCCATCCTGGGCACCACCGGCGTCGTCATCCCGTACTCGTGCTCGGCCTGGATCGACTCGATCCGGCGCGGCATCGACGTCGCGCTGGCCACCGGCGAGACACACGTGCTCGGCGCGACCGGCACCACCTCGGAGCGGGTCGGGGCGCAGGTGTGCGGCCTGTCCGGCACCGCGCTGTTGGACATGGGCGACTTCGCCGGCGCGCTGCTCAAGTACCTGCGTCGGCACCCGATCCCGCGCCTGACCATCGCCGGCGGCTTCGCCAAGCTCTCCAAGCTCGCCGACGGCCATCTCGACCTGCACTCGGGTCGCTCGCAGGTGAACCTGGACGCGCTCGCCGACCGGGCCGCGGCGGTCGGCGGCGACGCCGCGTTGGCCGCGCACATCCGCGCCGCGAACACCGCCCTGCACGCGCTCGAACTGGCCCGGGCGGCCGACGTCCCGCTCGGCGACGCGGTCGCGGAAGCCGCCCGCGACGCCGCCCGGTCGCTGCTGCGCGGCAGCGAACTCCCGATCACCGTCGACGTGATCGCGATCGACCGCGCGGGCACCATCGTCGGCCGCGCCGCGCCGGCCTAGATCGCGGCGATCCGGACCCGCGCCGCTCACCCGACCGGCCTCGGCTCGCCACGATCGCGGATCTCGCTGTACAGGTGGCTGTCGCAGAAACCCGGTTCACCCAGCACCCGGCCGACCATGATGATCGCCACCGCCTTGATCCCGTTGTCGCGCACCAGGGACACCAGGTCCGCCAGTTCGCCGCGCACGATCAGTTCGTCCGGGCGGGACGCGCGCGCGACCACCGCGACCGGGCAGTCCGCGCCGTACAGCGGGGTCAACTCGGCGACCACCCGCTCGACTCGACCGACCGCCAGATGCAGCACCAGCAGCGCGCCGGACCGGCCCAGCGTGGCCAGGTCCTCGCCCGGCGGCATCGCCGTCGCGTTGCCCGCCACCCGGGTCAGGATCACCGTCTGGCCCACCGTGGGCAGCGTCAGCTCGCGGCCCATCGCCGCCGCCGCGGCGGCGAACGCCGGTACGCCCGGGGTGATGTCCCACGGAATGCCCAGCGCGTCGAGCCGGCGCTGCTGCTCGGCCACCGCACTGAAGAACGAGGTGTCGCCGGACTGGAGGCGGGCCACGTCGTGCCCGGCCGCGTGCGCGGCGCGCAGTTCCTCGACGATCTCGTCCAGGTTCAGCTCGGCGGTGTCCACCAGTCGGGCTCCGGGCGGTGCCGCCTCGACCAGTTCGCGCGGCACGAGCGCGCCGGCGTACAGGCACACCGGCGACGCGGCGATGATCCGCAACCCCCGCACCGTGATCAGGTCGGCCGCGCCGGGCCCGGCGCCGATGAAGTGCACGGTCATGGAACTACTCCTCGTTCGCATCGGAAAGCGGCTTGACCGCCACCCACTGGGTGACCGGCATCGCCGGCCGCCATCCGGTGAACCGGCCCACGGGGGCGGACCGGGTGACCTGAAGGCGCGTCAACTCCCCGCCGTACGCCGCACGATGGCGCAACACCTCGGCCTCGGTCTCGGCCACCACCGCGTTCGCGACCAGCCGGCCACCGGGGCGCAAAGCGGCCCAGCACTCTTCGACCACGCCCGGCAGGGTCAACCCACCGCCGATGAACACCGCGTCCGGGGCCCGGCCCACCCGCTCGCGGAGTGCCTCCGGCGCCCGACCGACCACGATCCGCAACGCCGGCACGCCCAGCGCGACCGCGTTCGCCCGGGCCCGCTCGGCCCGGTCCTCGCGGGTCTCGAAGCCGACCGCCCGGCACGACGGATGCGTGCGCATCCACTCGATGCCGATACTGCCGCTGCCCGCGCCCACGTCCCACAACAACTCGCCGGGACGAGGCCCGAGCACGGCCAACGTCACGGCGCGGATCTCGCGCTTGGTCAACTGCCCGTCGTGGGCGTAGGCATCATCCGCCAGACCGGGAGCCCGACTCAGCCCGGGGCCGTCCGCGCACTCGATCGCGACCACGTTCAAGTCCGCGAACCGCCGCTCGGGAGCCGCCGCGAGCGCGTCGGCGGTGCCCCGCCACGTCGACTCGGCCGGGCCACCCAGGTGTTCCAACACGGTGACCGCGCTCGTCCCGAAGCCGCACTCGCCCAACAAGGCGGCGGCCCGACCCGGCGTGGAGCCATCCGCGCTGAGCAGCAACACCCGCGCCCCGGCGAACAGTTCGGCGGCCAATCCGGCCAGCGGTCGGCCCACCGCGCTGACCACCGGGACGGCCTGCACCGACCAGCCCAGCCGCGCACACGCGAGCGAGGCCGACGAGGGAGCCGGCAGCACGACGACCCGCTCGGCGCCCAACTCCCGGACCAGCGCGGCCCCGACGCCGTAGAACATCGGGTCCCCGCTGGCCAGCACGCACACCTGCCGGGCCCCGGCCAGGGCGGCGACGAAGTCCACCGAGAACGGCGACGGCCAGCGGACCCGCTCGGTTGCCACCCCCTCCACCATGGCCAGGTGCCGCGCGCCGCCGACCAATACGTCGGCAGCGCCCACCAACGCCCGGGCCGCCTCGGAGAGTCCGGCCCAGCCGTCGTCCCCGATCCCGACCACGGACACCGTCCGGGTCGGCGTCGGGGCGTCCCGCTCAGGCATCCCCCGCGTCCTCGCCGCCTTCGAGGTCGCCCTCGACGTCGAGGTAGACCTCACGCAGGCTCTCCAGGGTGGCGGCCTCCGGCTTCCCCCACATGCCTCGGTCGGCGGCTTCGAGCAGCCGTTCGGCGATGCCGCGCAGCGCCCACGGGTTGGACGTGCGCATGAACTCGCGGTTGGTCTCGTCCAGGACGTATTCGCCCGCGAGCCGCTCGTACATCCAGTCGGCGACCACACCGGTGGTGGCGTCGTAGCCGAACAGGTAGTCCACCGTGGCGGCCAGCTCGAACGCGCCCTTGTACCCGTGCTTGCGCATCGCCTCGATCCAGCGCGGGTTGACCACCCGGGCCCGGAAGACCCGGGCGGTCTCCTGCTGGAGCGTGCGGGTGCGGACCGCGTCGGGCATGGTCGAGTCGCCGATGTAGGCCGCCGGCGCGGTGCCGGTCAGCGCGCGCACGGCGGCGACCATGCCACCGTGGTACTGGAAGTAGTCGTCCGAGTCGGCGATGTCGTGCTCGCGCGTGTCGGTGTTCTTGGCCGCCACCGCGATCCTGCGGTAGGCGTCCTCCATGTCCTCGCGGGCGAACACCCCGTCCAGGCCCCGGCCGTAGGCGTAGCCGCCCCAGGTCGCGTAGACCTCGGCCAGGTCCGCGTCGTCGCGCCAGGTGCGCGCGTCGATCAGCGGCAGCAGCCCCGCGCCGTAGGCGCCGGGCCGGGAGCCGAACACGCGCGTGGTGGCTCGGCGCGCGTCGCCGTGTCGGGCGGTGTCGGCGCGCACGTGCGCCCGGACGTAGTTGTCCTCGTCCGGCTCGGCCAGCTCCGCGACCAGCCGCACCGCGTCGTCGAGCAGCAGCACCACGTGCGGGAACGCGTCCCGGAAGAACCCGGAGATGCGCACCGTGACGTCCACGCGGGGGCGGCCCAGCTCGGCGAGCGAGATCGCCTCGATGCCGGTCACCCGCCGCGACGCGTCGTCCCACACCGGACGCACGCCGAGCAGCGCCAGTACCTCGGCGATGTCGTCGCCGCTGGTGCGCATCGCGCTGGTGCCCCACACCGAAAGGCCCACCGAGCGCGGCCAGTCGCCGTCGTTGTCCGCGCGGTAGCGGGCCAACAGCGAGTCGGCGAGGGCCTGTCCGGTCTCCCAGGCCAGTCGGCTCGGGATCGCCTTCGGGTCCACCGTGTAGAAGTTGCGGCCGGTCGGCAGCACGTTGACCAGCCCGCGCAGCGGCGAACCGCTGGGCCCGGCCGCGACGTAGCCGCCCTCCAGGGCGTGCAGCACCGCGCCGATCTCGTCGCCGGTGCGGTCCAGGCGCGGCACGATCTCGGTCGCGGCGAACGCCAACACGTCGGCGACCGCCGCCGATTCGGCGCCCAGCACCTCGTGTGTGACGGCCAGGGCCCGGGCCGGGTCCCAGCCACCCGCCTCCATCGCCGCGACCAGGCGATGGGCGCGGTCCTCGGCGTCGTCGGTCTCGGTGCGCGAGGCGCCGCCGCCCTCGACCAGGCCCAGCGATTCGCGCAGGCCCGGGAGCGCGGCGGCCTTGCCACCCCACACCTGACGGGCCCTCAGCATCGCGGTGACCAGGTTGATCCGGCCCTCGCCGGTGGGCGCGCTGCCCAGGATGTGCAGGCCCTCGCGGATCTGCGCGTCCTTGACCTCGCACAACCACCCGTCCAGGTGCAGGATCAGGTCGTCGAACTCGGCCTCGTGCGGCCGGTCGGTGATGCCCAGGTCGTGGTCGAGCTTGGTGGCCTGGATCAGCGTCCAGATCTGCGCCTGCAGCGCCGGGCCCTTGGCCGGGTCGAGCGCCTGCACGTTGGCGTATTCGTCGAGCAGTTGCTCCAGCCGGGTCAGGTCGCCGTACGTCTCGGCCCGCGCCATCGGCGGCACCAGGTGGTCCACGATGATCGCGTGCGCACGCCGCTTGGCCTGCGCGCCCTCGCCCGGGTCGTTCACCAGGAACGGGTAGACCAGCGGCAGATCGCCAAGCACCGCGTCCGGACCGCACTCGGCGGACAGGCCCAGGTTCTTGCCCGGCAGCCACTCCAGCGTGCCGTGCTTGCCCAGGTGCACGAGCGCGTGCGCGCCGAACCCGCCCGGTCCGGCGGGCGCGTCCAGCCACCAGTAGGCGGCCAGGTAGTGGTGACTCGGCGGCAGGTCCGGGTCGTGGTAGATGGCCACCGGGTTCTCGCCGAAGCCGCGCGGCGGTTGGATGATCAGGATCACGTTGCCCGCGCGCAGCGCCGCGAGCACGATCTCGCCCTCGGGATCGCGCGAGTGGTCCACGTACAGCTCGCCGGGCGGCGGGCCCCAGTGTTCCTCGATGTTCGCGCGCAGCCCGAGCGGCAACTTCGCGTAGCGCTCGCGGTAGTCGGCCGCCGAGATCCGGACCGGGTTGCCTTCGAGCTGACCCTCCGTCAACCACTCCGGGTCCTGACCGCCCGCCGCGATCAGCGCGTGGATGAGCTTGTCGCCGTCCGGCGGTTCGAGGCCGGGCAGCGCGTCGGCGCCGTCGAGCGCGCCGACGTCGTAGCCGGCCGCGCGCATCGCGCGCAGCAGCGCGACGGCGGAGGCCGGGGTGTCCAGACCGACCGCGTTGCCGATCCGGGAGTGCTTGGTCGGGTATGCGGACAACACCACGCCGACCTTGCGCTCGCCGGCCGGAATGTGCCGAAGTCGGGCGTGTCGAACCGCGATTCCGGCCACTCGCGCGGCTCGTTCGGGGTCGGCGGCGTAGTGCGTGAGCCCGTCCGGGCTCGTCTCCTTGAACGAGAACGGGACGGTGATCAGCCGGCCGTCGAACTCGGGCACCGCGACCTGGGTGGCCGCGTCCAGCGGCGACAGGCCCGCGTCGCCGGCCTCCCATTCGGCCCGGCTGGTGGTCAGGTTCAACGCCTGGAGGATGGTGATGTCCAGGCCGGCCAGCGCGCCGACGTCCCACTGTTCGTCGTCGCCGCCGGCGGAGACCTCGGCGGGCTTGGCCCCACCGGCGCCCCCCGCCGCGAGCACGGTCACCAGCAGCGCGTCGAGTTCGCCCAGTGCCGCGAACAACGATTCGTCCGCGCCACGCAACGACGCGCACCAGATCGGTACCGGCCGGCCGCCCGCGTTCTCGATCGCCGCGCACAGGTCGGCCACGAACGCGGTGTTCCCGGCGAGGTGATGGGCGCGGTAGTAGAGCACGCCCACGGCCGGGCCCTCGATCTCCCGGGCCGAGCGGTCCAGCCGGCCCCAGGAGGGCACCTCGACGGGCGGCTCGAAGCCGTGCCCGGTGAGCAGCAGCGTGTCGGAGAGGAAGTGGTGGAGCTGGGTCAGGTTGGCCGGTCCGCCCTGGGCGAGGTAGGCGTGCGCCTGGGCGCTCACCCCGGCGGGTACGGTCGCCAGCTCCATCAGCGCGGCGTCGGCGGCGAGTTCGCCGCTGAGCACGACGACCGGGCGCGGGCCGGCCAACAGCGCGTCCAGACCCGCCTCCCACGCGCGTCGCCCGCCGAGCAGGCGGACCACGACCAGGTCGGTGCCGTCCAGGAGCGCGGGCAGGTCGGCCGGCTCGACGCGGGCCGGATTGGCCAGGCGCCAGTCGCCCTCGCTCGCCTTGGCGCTGAGCAGGTCGGTGTCGGAGGTCGACAGGAGCAGGATCACCGGGGGCCTCCGCCGATGCCGGCGTGGCGAGCCACGAGGTGGATGTCGCGAACGGCGACGCCGTCGCGGGTGCCGTCGCCGAACGTGCCGCGACGGCGAGCGGGCAGCTCACCGACGGGGAAACCGCAGCGGTCGAAGCTGTGTACGCAAGAACGCCGGCAGGACGAAATCGTCACCTGGAGCGCCTCTCCGGGGTCCTCGCCCCATCGGACTCGGGGTGAGACGCGCAGTTCCTGACTCCCGGTCACGTCGCAGTCGTCCGAGGACGTCGTACAACGGAGCCGGTCACAGTGGCGGGACCGTCCCGGGATCACACCGGGTTCCTGCCACGCCCTCCCCGCGCCGGTAGGGCCGGCGCGGGGCCAGCATCGCTCAGTGGCCCGCCTTGACGCAACATGCCCCGATCGGCGTCGGCACCGGTGGTGACACATCTCACCGCCCCGGCCCGCCCCAACCGGGCCCGCTCGTCCGCCCCGAGCCGGGGATCGATCCGGCGCGGGAGCACGCCCGCCCGGTCAGCCGCTCGCGCGGACCCGCCGCACGAACGCGTCGAACGCGTCGGCGACCTCGTCGGCGGTCCACTCCAGGGCCGGTTCGGCGACGGTGATCTCGGTGTACGAAAGCCCCGGCGGGCCCGGCTCGGTCCAGCGGCCGGCCAACCACACCCCGTGCTCGGCGGCGTACTCGACGCCGACCCGGTCCAGCAGCGCGGCCGGATAGGGCAGCCACATCTGGAATTGGTGGGTGTGCGGGACGGCCGGGAACACGATCGCCCCGGGCACCCGGGCCAGGCCGGCCGCCACCGTCGCGGCGTGCGCGACCCAGGCGTCCAGCCGGGGCAGGGTCTCCTCCAGTGCCGCGAGCGCGTCCAGCGCCATCGGCCAGGCCTGGAACGGCCGCCCGCCGTAGCGGTGCCGCCACGCGTGCGCCTCCTCGATCAGTTCGGCGCCACCCGCGAGCGCCGCTCCGGCACTCGCCCCCAGGCCCTTGTAGTAGGAGACGTAGACGGAGTCGAACAGGTCGACGATCTCGCTCAGGGAGCGCCCCAGATGCGCCGCGCTCTCCCACAATCGCGCGCCGTCCAGATGCAGCGCGGCGTCGCGGTCGCGCCCGGCCTGCACGACGGCGATCAGGTCGTCCCACGCGGGCAGGACGAACCCGTGGTCGCGCAGCGGGAGTTCGTAGAAGAGCGTGCCGAACCTCTCACCGCAGGTGCGGACGTCCTCGGCGGTGATCTGGCCGGGCCCGTGGGTGAGTACCAGCGGCCGGAGCCCGGACAACACCGAGACCGCGTCCCGCTCGTAGGTCAGCGGATGGGCCCTGGGGTGGATGCCGACCACGTCGGACCCGGTGGCTCCGGCGTGGCAGCGCAACGCGACCTGCTGGGCCATCGTGCCGGTCGGGAACAGCAGCGCCGCCTCGGTGCCGAGCAGTTCGGCCGTGCGGGCCTCCAGGCGGGCGACCGCGCCGCCGTCGGCGTAGACGTCGGGCCACGCGTCCGTGTCGAGCGTGCGCTCCGCGTACGCGGTCAGTCGGGCCAGCCGTTCGGCGACCGTGGTGGGTCGTACCCCGGACAGGATCCGGCCGCAGGCGCGGATCGCGCGCATCCGGCCGGTGTGCTCGTCGCCGTCGATGTAAGCCATACAGGCATCATCCAACGAGGCGCCCGGCACGGCGTCCGCCCCGCGCCCCTGCTCGGCCGGCACGTCGAGCGCTCAGTCGGCCTCGATGCCCAGTTCGACCAGGATCGCCGCGGTATGTTCGCCGACCGCCGGGATCGGGCCCATCGCCGCCTCGCGGCCGGCCACCGTCACCGGCGGCAGCAGCGCGCGCAGCGGACCGACGGGCGAGTCGATCAGCCGCGACCGGTCCCGGGCGGCGTGTTGCGGGTGCTCGGCGAACTCGGCGACGGTGCGCATTCGGGCGTTGGCGATGCCGACCTCGTCCAGGCTCGCCTCGATCTCGGCGGCGGTGCGGTCCGCGAAGGCCGCCTCGATCAGCTCGGTGAGCCGCTCGTTGCCGGCCACCCGCAACGAATTGTTGCGAAACCTCGGGTCCTCGACCAGGTCCGGCCGACCCAGCACCCGCTCGCACAGCGCGGCCCACTCGCGGTCGTTCTGCACGCCGACGAACACCTGACCGCCGTCGCCGACGCGATACGGCCCGTACGGCGCGATCGCCGCGTGCCGGGCCCCGGTGCGCGGCGGCGGCGTCCCGCCATAGGTCGCGAAGTAGTACGGGAAGCCCATCCACTCGCCGAGCGCGTCCAGCATGGACACCTCGAACGAACTGCCCTCGCCGGTGACCCGGCGCTCGTACAGGGCGGTCAGCATGCCGGTGAAGGCATACATCGCGGCGGCGATGTCGGCGATCGGGATGCCGGCCTTGGCCGGCGTGTCCGGCGTGCCGGTGATCGACAACAACCCGGCCTCGCACTGCACGAGCAGGTCGTACGCCTTCTTGTCGCGATAGGGACCGGACGTCCCGTAGCCCGATATGCCACAGACGATCAGCCGGGGGAATCGGGCCCGCAGCTCCGCCGCGCCCAGCCCCAGGCGATCCGCCGCGCCGGGCGCCAGGTTCTGTACGAACACGTCCGCGCGGGCCAGCAACCGGTCCAGGATCTCCGCCGCCCGCTCGTCCTTGAGGTCGAGCGCGAGGCTTTCCTTACCCCGGTTGACCCAGACGAAATGGCTCGACAGTCCCTCGACGGTCTCGTCGTAGGTACGGGCGAAATCACCCGCGCCGGGCCGCTCGATCTTGATCACGCGCGCACCGAGATCGGCCAGTTGCCGGGTCGCGTACGGCGCCGCGATGGCCTGTTCCAGGGAGACGACGGTGACGCCCGCGAGAGGTAGCAGCACGCGTCCATCCTGACAGAGCGCCGAAACCGCGACGCGGCCCGGCGCGGCGCACCCTTCGGCGCGGGCCGAAGCGTCGTCGGCCGATGATGGCGGCATGGACTCGATCGCACGCGCCACCGACCCGGACTCCGTCCCGCGGCTCGCGGCCCTCGCCGCGCTCCTCGCCGACGAGACCCGCGCGGCGGTGTGCCTGGCCCTGCTGGATCGGCGTGCCTGGACCGGTGGCGAATTGGCCCGGCACTGCGGTGTCGCGCCGTCCACGATCAGCGAGCACCTGACCAGGCTGGTCGAGGGGGGCCTGCTGGTCCGGGAGCGACAGGGTCGACACGGCTACGTGCGGCTGGCCGACGCCGGGGTGGCCCGGATGGTCGAGGACCTGGCCGCGTACGCGACGCCCACGACCGCGCGGCCGGCGAACTCGCTGCGCGCGCACTCGGCCGGGGCGGCGCTGGCCCGGGGTCGCACCTGCTACGACCACCTGGCCGGCCGGCTCGGCGTGGCGATCACCGACGCGCTGACCGACCGCGACCTGCTCCGGCAGGACACCGGCTTCGCGCTCACCGACGACGGCCTCGCCTGGTTCACCGACCTGGGTGCCGACCTGGCCACGCCGAGCAAACGCCCGTTGGCCCGCCCCTGCCTGGACTGGACCGAACGCCGCCACCACCTCGCGGGCACGGCCGGCGCCGAACTGTGCCGGGTCCTGCGAGTCCGCGGCTGGACCGAGCGGGTCGGCACGGGCCGCGCGGTCCGGGCCACCGAGGTGGGGCGCGCCGAGCTGGGGCGGCTGCTGGGGATTCGGGAGGCCGAATTCGAGGTGGCGTGACCGCCTCCCGGACGGGGGTGTCCGGGCGGCTCGGTCAGTCCGACGAACGCCGCAGCCGGTCGACCAGGCGGCGGGCCCAGGAGCGCCCGGGTCGAGGCGGGTTCGCCGCCCGGCCGGGAGACGACCCCGCGTCGCCCTCCGCCCCGGGCGCCCAGGCCGGCCGCGGCCACTGCCCGGCCCCCGACTCCACGTCCGCGCCCGGTGCGTCGCGGCCGAGGATCACCCGCATGGGCAGCTTCGGGAAGCCGGCCACCTCGGCGGCGTCGAAGTCGGCCACCCCCAGACCGGTACCGGTACGCGTGGCACCGGGCGTGGTCGTGCGCAGCTCCCATTCGCTCCCCCGCCCCAGGATCCGGACCGGCACACCACGCGCCCGAAGTTCGGCGCCGAGCCGAAAGCGCAGACACGGCCGATCCGGCCCGAGCAGATGGCGGGGAGCCCCGTAGTCCCCGGACGCCTCGCACGCCACGGTGAACGTGGCCCCGGACACCCAGACCACCTCCAACACCGCGGCCTCGCCCGCGTCCGGGATCGGCACGATCGCCGTGAGGTCGCCCACGCCGTGCAGCACGAACGTGCCCTCGGGCAGATCGGGCCGGATCGACGGTGTCGGCTCGACGTCGATCGACCACGGTCCGCGCGCGGTGACGACCATCATCTGTGGCCCGACCACGCCGAACTCCCAGGACTGCCAAGGCTGTTCTGGATGCGGATCGATCTCCTGCCAGGTCCCCGCCGCAGCGTCCGCCCCCGCCGATGGTGGCAACAGACGCACGTCGACCGGCCCGCCCGATCGCGTACCGATCAGCCTGCCCACCCCCAGCGGCCCGGTATACCGGAGCACCTCGCTGCCGACACCCGCGATCGAGCGCTCGAACTCCCGGACCGCGTCCGGGTCCCTGAGCCGGAGCGACCACGCGCCGGCGCACCGGACCCGCACCGCCCGCAGCACGCGTCCTTGCCCGTCCACGGTCAAGATGCTCGCGTCGGAGCCCTCGGCCGGCCCGTCGTAGGCACACCACCCGACCGGTCCACCCGGCCGCTCGATCCGCCACAGACGCAGTTGTTCACCCGGCGCGCTCTCGATCCGGACCAGGGCGATCCGACCCCGCACCGGAACGTCGAGCACCACGTCCGCGTCGCCGAAGCCCCGGTGGGTGAACGGGGTGTCGTCCTCTCCGTGCCCTCGGGCCCGGTCGGGCGGGGCGCTCATCGTGGGTGTGCCTCGATCCGCCAGGACTGCCCCTCTGCCGCGGTGACGGTCAGGAAGCCGGCCGCCACCTCGAAGCGCACCGGCTTGCCGGCCTTGCGGAGTGAGCTACGGGCGGCCACCGCGTCGCGGCCGGCCCGATTCGGTTCGAGTGTCGGAATTCCCACGATCACCCGGGCCGCCCGGACCGCTCCCGCCCGCACGTCGAGCGTGGCATCGGGTCCGGTGTACCGAACGAGTTCCGGGCCACGTCCGGTGAGCGAACGGTCGAAGTCACGAATGTGCTCGACCGGAAGTGCCGAGATCACCCAGGAGCCCTGCTCCGACACACTGATCGTGTCCGGTTCGAGGCCGACACCGATGACCGATGTCATGTCCCCCGCAGCGCCGCTCAGTCGGGTACAGCTCCACTCCCCCAGCGGATTTCGGGCCCATCGGCGGATCGTCGGTCGACCCGTCGGCTCGTGCAGTACCAGGCGTGCCGGCGGCCCGTCATAGCGCAGCACGTCGCTCCCCAGGCCCGTGTGGCGCGAACCCAACCGCTGCGCACCGGCCGGCGGGACGACCCGCAGCTCCCACTCGGCGTCCCGCGCCTCCAGTTCGATCTCGACGGGAGCACCGCGCCTCGGCTTGGGGACCAGCAGATAGCGCGTCGGGTACCCCGGTCCCACCTCGTAGGTGTGGAACACGTTTTCCCGAAGCGGCCATTCCGGCACGTTCACGCACAGGTTCGCGAACGCGAGTACCTCCAGGACGGCCGGCTCATCGGGGTCGGGCAGGGTGACCCCGACCGTGCGCGAGCCCATCCCGCGATGAGCCGGCGGCCCGGCAGACGGACCGCTCTCGTCCGGGCCGGCCTCCTCCGTCGACAACTGCCAGTCGTCCCGGGTCAGTACGACCACGAGTCGTGGGCCGTCGAGGGTGATGGCGTACCGACCGGCACCCAGGAACGCGACTTCGGCCGAGTCGTCCGCCTGTTCGGCCGACGAGTCGGCCGGGTCCATCGCGAATGCCGCCACCCCGGATTCGGGCAACACCCGAATGCGCGCGTTGCCCCCGGCCCCGTGCACGTCGGCGACCAGCGTGGCCACGCACCCGGGGCCGTCGTAGCGCACGACCTCGCAGCCGTGGCCCGCGAGCGTGTCGACGAGTTCGCGCGCCGCACCGGGTTCCTTCAGTTGCAGCGTCCAGGATCCGTCGCTGACCACCTTGAGCATGCGCAGGGCGCCCGGACCGGTGTCGTGCACCAACAGGCTCCCCTCTTCGCCCTGTTCGGGCGCCGAGTACAGGAAATCCCCGAACGGCGAACCGGGTTCGGGCACGGACCACAGATCCAGGCTGGTTCCGGCTGGCTTGACCACCTGGAGCAACGCCGGACTCCCGGGCACCGGGAAGGCCACTCCGACCTCGGAATTCCCGCTGCCATGGCACGTGTACGGCGTGTCGTCGTGATCGAAGTCCTGCACCACACCCTCGCCGTGGTCCGGTCGAACAGAATCGTTCATGTCGCGACTGTTCCACACCCGGCGCAACGCCGAATGGCCGGTTCACAAACTCCGGGTCGGCGACCTGCGTCGGGCCCGACCTGCGGTATCGACCCGAATCCGGCTGAACGCGGCACGGTAGCCGCTCGGGGTCAGCCCGGTCCGGCGCACCAGGTGCTTGCGCAGCGAGTCGGTGGTGCCGATGCCGCTGTGCTGCGCGACCAGTTCCATCGACAGGTCGGTGGTCTCCAGCAACTCTCGTGCACGGTCCACCCGTTGGTGAAGCAGCCACTGCAACGGGCTGAGGCTCGTCTCGGCTTGGAAGCGGCGGGTCAGGGTACGCACGCTGGTGCTCGCGTGCGCGGCCAGGTCGGCCAGGGTGAGGGGTTCGTCGAGGCGGGCCAGCGCCCAGGCCCGGGTGCCGGCGAGCGATACGCCGCTTTCCGGGGGCAGCGGGGATTCGATGAACTGGGCCTGGCCGCCCGGGCGTACCGGTGCCGCGACGACCAGGCGGGCGACGATGTTGGCGGTGGCCGCGCCGTAGTCGGTCCGGATCAGGTGCAGGCACAGGTCGATCCCGGCGGACAGGCCGGCCGAGGTCAGGATCGGCCCGTCCTCGACGTACAGCACGTCCGGCCGCAAGTCCACGGCCGGGAAGCGGCGGCGGAACTCCTCGGTCATCGTCCAGTACGTGGTGGCCGCGCGCCCGTCCAACAGGCCCGCCTGCGCCAGCACGAACGCGCCGGTGCAGATCGACGCCACCCGCTTGCCCGCCGCCGCGGCGGTACGCAGCGCGGCCAGGACGCGCGGGTCCGCGTCCGCACGGGCACCGGTGCCGGTGACGATCACCGTGTCGGCGTCGTGCATCGCGTCCAGGCCGTGCGGCACCACGATGTCCAGGCTGCCGGTGCCGACCACGGCGCCCGGCTCGGCGGTACACACCCGGACCCGGTAGCCGGCCACGCCGTCGACCACATCGACCGCACCGAGCACCAGTTCCGGGATGGACAGGTCGAAGGTGGTCACCGGTGGCACGGCCACGACGGCTATTCGATGCATGGCCCGAACCTCCGGATGTTTGGCATTCCGGCCACTACCGTACGACCCGGCGCGGACGGAGGCTGGACACGTCCCCTTCGGACACCCTTCCTTCCCCTCCTCTTTGTCCTGGAGCACGCATGTCCTCGTCCTCTTCCCCCCACCACGTCGTGGTCGGCGCCGGCGCCACCGGCACCGCCACCGCGCTGCTGCTCGCCGGCTCCGGCGAGCGGGTCCGGGTGTTCACCCGCCGCGGAACCGGCCCGGACCATCCGCTGATCGAACGCCACGCCGTCGACGCGACCGATGCCGCCCGCCTGGTCGAACTCACGCAAGGAGCCGAGACGTTGTTCAACTGCGCGATGCCGGCCTACCACCGCTGGCCCACCGACTGGCCGCCGCTGGCCGGCGCGCTGCTGACGGCGGCGGAGCGCACGGGGGCGCGCTATGTGATGCTCGGCAACGTATACGGCTACGGCCCGGTGGACGGGCCGATGACCGAGGACCTGCCGATGGCGCCGAGCACCGTCAAGGGCCGGGTGCGCGCCGCGATGTGGACCGACGCGCTCGCCGCGCACGACGCGGGCCGGGTACGGGTCACCGAGGTACGCGCGAGCGACTTCGTCGGGGCGGGTGCGAACTCGCTGTACAACTTCCTGGTCGTCCCGCACGTGCTCGCCGGCACCCCCGCAGCGCTCCCCGGCAACCTGGACGCGGCGCAGAGTTGGACGTACACCGGCGACGTGGCCCGCACCCTGGTCGCGGCGGCACGCTCCGCCCGATCGTGGGGCCGGGCCTGGCACGTACCGTCCTCGACCCGATCCATCCGGGCGACGACCGCCCGCCTCGCCGCGCTGACCGGCTCGCCCGAGCCGCGCCTGACCCGGATGACCGCCGAGGAGGTACGCACGATCGGCCGCCGGGACCCGATCATGGCGGAGGTCGAGGAGATGCTCTACCTCACCGAGGGCGACTCCACACTCGACGCGACGTTGACGACGAGGATCCTGGGCGTAACGGCGACGCCCCTGGACACCGCGTTGTCGGAGTTTGCCGCGGCACGGCCCGCGCACGCCTGAGCGGGCGCGCCGGGCGTCACGTGCGGGTGACGCCCGGCGGTCGATGCCGACCGACCCCCGCCGTGCCGTGTTTAATCGGGGGTGATCCGGCGCGACGGAAGGACCCCACGATGAGCACGGTGGATCGGCACGGGCTCGACCTGTCCGGCATGGGCCCGGAGGCGATCCGGCACTACGAACGCGCGCTGGACGCGCTGCTGTTCTTCCGGCCGGAGGTGGGCACCGAGGTCGAGGCGGCGCTGGCGGCCGATCCCGGTGCGCCGATGGCCAACGTGTTCGCGGCCTATCTCGGCCTGTTGGGCACCGAATCGCGCGACGCCGCCGCCGCGCGCGAACGCTACGCCGCGTTCGTGCCCACCCCGACCAGGGTCGGCGCACGCGAGGTCGCGCATCTGCGGGCCGCCGACGCGTGGTTGGCCGGCGACATCCGCCGGGCCGGCGACATCCTGCACGAGTTGGTCGTCGCGTATCCCCGGGACGCGCTCGCGCTGCTGGTCGGCCATCAGATCGACTTCCTCACCGGCGACGCGCTCCGGTTGCGCGACCGGGTCGGCGGCGTGCTCAGCGCGTGGGACCGGGACGATCCGCACTACGGGCCGGTGCTGGGCATGGCCGCGTTCGGCCTGGAGGAGGCCGGCCACTACGCGCGCTCCGAAGAGACCGGGCTGGCCGCGGTGGCGGCGAATCCGCGCGACGTGTGGGCGATCCACGCGGTGGTGCACACGTACGAGATGCAGGGTCGCTTCGCCGAGGGCATCCGCTTCATGGACGCCCGGACCACCGACTGGACCGGCGGCAACTACCTGAACGTGCACAACTGGTGGCACTACGGCCTGTTCTCGATCGAAGCCGGGGCCAACGATCGGGCGCTGGCCATCCACGACGCCGTCCTGCACCACGACCGGTCGGCCGGCCTGGCGATGGAACTGCTGGACGCCTCGGCCCTGTTGTGGCGCCTGCACCTGGCGGGCGACCCGCAGGTCGAGCGCTGGCGCCGGCTCGCCGACGCGTGGGCGGCCCGCGCGGACGGCCCGTACTACGCGTTCAACGACACCCACGCGGTGATGGCCCTGCTCGGCGCCGGCCGGATCGCCGACGCGCAGGCCGTGGTCCGCGACCGCGAGACCTGGCTCGCCGATCCGCACCCGGGCGTGACCAACCACACGATGACCGCGGCGGTCGGACTGCCGGTCTGCCGCGCGCTGGTGGCCTTCGAGCAGGGGCACTACACCGAGACCGTCGACCTGCTCCTCCCGATTCGACACCGCCTGAACACCTTCGGCGGCAGCCACGCCCAACGCGACGCGATCCAGCAGACCCTGGTCGAGGCGGCCCTGCGGAGCGACCGGCACGACCTGGCCCGGACGCTGCTCAGCGAACGCGTCAACCTGCGCCCGACCAGCCCGTACAACTGGCTCGGCCGGGCCCGCCTCGCCGACGCCCTGGGCCGCCCCGCCGAGGCCGCCGACGCCCGCGAACGGGTCGCCGAACACACCGCCGCGATCACCATCGCCTGGGGACGCTGAGCCGGCGGCTCGGGAGTTGCCCCGCCCCGAGGGTGGTCGACCGGGTCCGCGCCGGATGCGCGAGAATTGCGCACTCGTCGCGGGCCGGATCGATGGCCCTGTGACGTCGTCGACAACACGGGAGAGTGGCATACATGGGTGAGTCCCGGGACGAATCCGGAGCGCGTCGGCAGGTTCCGGACGATCCGGGGCTGCTCGCCGCGGCCACCCGGAGCCCGGGCGGGTCGGTCGCCGAGATCGACCCGGCGTTCGCCGACGACCCCAACGGCTACGTCCCCGGCGAGGCAATCCGAGGCGCGTGGGTGGTGGGTCCGGACGGGCTGTTGACCGGCGAGTACCGGGAGAACCCGCGGCACGGGCCGCCGCAGGACGACTTCGCCAAGCTGCTCCGGGACGACGCGTGGTTCGGCTGGCTCGGCGACGACCCGGCCGGCGCGATCCGCGAGTCGGTCACCGAGTGCTTCGAGGACCAGGCTCCCGGCGCCGCGCTGACCTGGATGAAGATCCTCGAACCGCCGCGCTGCGCCACCACGGGCCGGCCGGCCCCGGACGACGAGCAGTACCTGATCCCCACCCGCGCCGGGGTGGCCGTCTGGTTCGCCGCCCAGATCGTCGCACCGGACCGTGACCGGACCACCGTGTGCGGCATCTTCACCTGGGTCGCGATCCACCTGGACGCGCCGGCCGACCGCCTCGACCGGATCTGGCTCGACCTGGACGCGGACCTGGACTGGGCGGAGCAGCAGCTACCGCCGCGGTTGTACGGCGTGGACACGGAGGGCACGGACGACGGCGCGGACGAGGACCTGCCGAGCACCTGAGCCCGGAGCCCCGGCGGAGGGGATGTCGCCCCCTACCGCGCGGCCTGCAATCGCGGCTTCAGGTGCCGAGCGATCGCCTCCGCGAGCCGCGGCGGCACCGCGTTGCCGATCTGCCGGGCGATCTCGGTCTTGGAGCCGCACCACACGAAGGTCTCCGGGAAGGACTGGAGCCGGGCCGCCTCCCGATGCGTGATCGGGCGGTTGACCCGGTCGGTCGGATCGTCCGGGTTCCACTGCGGATGCAGGTATTGGCCCTTCTCGGGCTTGTAGAACTCGGTCCTGATGGTCAGCGACGGGTGGTCCCAGCGCATCCGGCCCATCACGTCCGTCGTCCCGGTCTTCTTGTTCCGCCAGCAGTCCGGCAGCAGGTGGTCCGGCAGATCGAAGCGGCCGCCGCCGGGCGGCACGCAGTCGTAGCGCAGCAGCGAGCGCTCGATCGGCGTGCGGGCCAGGTGCAGGTCGGCCTCCTTGAACACGCCGGGCACGACGCGGCCGAAGAACTCGGTCCGGGAGACCGGCAGGCTGGTCGTGCCGGGCACGCGCGGCAGGTGCTCGATCGCGTCCCGCACGGTGTTCCAGCGCTGCGATCGGCCGGGGCCGTGGGTCGGCTCCGGGACGCTGATCTCGCCGATCCGGGAGCCGATCACGATCGCCCGCTTGCGGCGCTGCGGGACTCCGTAGTCCACCGCCGGGAGCAGCGCGTCGGTGAGCACGTACCCCTCCAGGAGGCCGCCGGGCTGCGCCTCGGCGAGCAGCAGCGCGAACTCGGCGGACTTCTGGAAGCGGTCCACGTTCTCGATCACGAACACCTTGGGCCTGGCCCGACGCACGAAGCGCAGGTATTCCTTCCAGAGCTTGTTGCGCGGGTCCTCCACGTTGCGGCTGCCCAGGTTGGAGAAGCCCTGGCAGGGCGGGCCGCCGATGATCAGGTCGGCCCGCGGGATGTCCCTGTCCGGGATCTCCGCGATGTCGCCCCAGCGCATGTGCGCGTCGCCGAAATTGGCGGCGTAGGTCGCGGCGGCGTGCAGATTCCACTCGACCGCCATGACCGGCCGAAAGCCCTTCGCGGCGGCGAACCCGGACGTCATTCCACCGCAGCCCGCGAACAGGTCGATCATGGTGATGGGTCGTGCCATGCGGACAGGTTAGCCGGCCGCGCGCCTCGCGATCACGGCATCCCGAACCCTGGCCGCCGCCGTGGCCGCGTCCTCGTGCTCCCAGACCCGCACCACGAGCCAGCCGGCCTCGGCCATTCGTCGGTCGGTGTCCAGGTCGCGAGTGCGGTTCCCCTCGATCTTGGCCTTCCAGAACTCGGCGTTGCGTTTGGGCCAGGTCGCGTGCTGCGGACACCCGTGCCAGAAGCAGCCGTCGACGTAGACGGCGACCTTGGTCGGGCCGAACACGACGTCCGCCTCGCGGCGGATGCCCTTGAGGGGGCGGCGGTGCACGCGGTAGCGCAGGCCCATGCCGTGCAGCACGCGCCGCAGGGCGACCTCGACGCCGGTGTCCTTGCTGCGCTGGCGACTCATCCGCGCGCGGGTCGCTTCCGTGGTGGTCAGGCTCGTCACGAACACCATGGTGCACGGTCGCACTGTCATCGCGCCCCGACGTGCCCGCGGCGGGCCCGCTTCGGTGCGCCGGGTGCGGTGGGTGCGGTGGTCAGGCGGGGTACGCGCGGGCCTCCGTCGCCTTGACCGCCGCCCATACCGGCTTGCCCGGCGCCAGTTCGAGTTCGGCGACCGCGAGCGGTGTGACGTCGGCGAGCAGCGGCACCGGGCCGGTCAGTTCGACCCGGACGGTGTCGCCGTGCAGTTCCATGCCGTCCACCTCGACCTGCCACAGGTTGCGCGGGCTGCCGTCCGGACGGGTCCGGTACAGCGTCACCGCGGCCGGCGGGAAGGCCACGAACACCTCTTCGGCGTCCGGGAGTTCGGCCACCACCAGGCGCTGCCCGGCGGGCAGGTCGACGCCGCCGGCCGAGGTGCTGCCGCGGTAGAGGTTCAGGCCCACCAGACGGGCCACGTAGTCGGTGCGCGGATGGCGGGCCACCTCCGCCGGCGTGCCGCTCTGGACCGCGCGGCCCGCCTCGATCACGGTGAGCCGGTCGGCCAGCACCATCGCGTCCAGCGGGTCGTGGGTGATCACCACCGCGACCCCGTCGAAGTCGGCCAGATGCCGACGCAGCGTGGCCCGCACCGCCACCCGGGTACGGGCGTCCAGCGCGGCCAACGGCTCGTCCAGGAGCAGCAGTCGCGGATGGGTGGCCAGCGCGCGGGCGAGCGCCACCCGCTGGGCCTGCCCGCCGGAGAGCCGGCCCGGCTTGACGCCCGCGTGTTCGGCCAGGCCGACCCGGTCCAGCCAGTCCGCCGCCAGGCTCCGGGCCTCGCGCCGGCCGACGCCCTGACAGCGCAGCCCGAAGGCGACGTTCTCCAGCGCGGACAGGTGCGGGAAGAGCAGGTAGTCCTGGAAGACCACGCCGACCGGACGCCGCTCGGGCGGGGTGTACAGCCGCCGCTTCGGATCCTCCAGGTCGACGCCGGCGAGCCGGGTGTGGCCGGCGCCGAGCGGGGTGAGGCCGGCCAGGGCGCGCAGCGCGGTGCTCTTGCCGGCGCCGTTGGGGCCGAGCAGGGCGACCACCTCGCCGGGGGCGGCGGTGAGCTGCACGTCGAGGCGGAAGGCGTCGCGGGTGACGACGAGGTGGGCGTCGAGGCCGGGGGCGGGTGCCGGGCGGGTCTCGTCGGACGGGCCGGTCTCCTCGGACGGGCGGGTCTCCTCGGTCCGGCCGGTCTCCTCGGACGGGCGAGTCTCCTCGGACGGGCCGGTCATGAGGTGGTCATCCAGCGCTCGCGCAGGCCGGCCAGGATCAGCACGGACACCGCCAACAACACGAGGGAGAGCACGATCGCCGCCTCCGGGTCGGTTTCCAGGGCCAGGTAGACGGCGAGCGGCATGGTCTGGGTCTTGCCCGGGAAGTTGCCGGCGAAGGTGATGGTCGCGCCGAACTCGCCGAGCGCGCGCGCCCACGCGAGCACCGCGCCCGCCGCCACGCCCGGCGCGATCAGCGGCAGGGTAACCCGGCGGAACGCGGTCCAGCGGGACGCACCCAGCGTCGCGGCGGCCTCCTCGTAGCGCGGATCGGCCGCCCGCAGCGCACCCTCGACACTGATCACCAGGAACGGCATCGCCACGAACGCCTCGGCCACGATCACGCCGGTCGTGGTGAACGGCAGCGTGTAGCCGAAGGTGTCGTCCAGCCACTCGCCGACGATGCCCTTGCGGCCGAGCACCAGAAGCAGCGCGACACCGCCCACCACGGGCGGCAACACCAGCGGCAGGGTGACCAGCGCCCGCACCAGTCGGCGGCCGGGAAACTCGGTCCGGGCCAACAACCAGGCCAACGGCACACCCAGCACCAACACGATGCCGGTGGCCACGGTCGCGGTGAACAGCGAGAGCTTGAGCGCCTCGCGGACCTCGGTACTGCCGAGCTGACTCCCCAGGTCGCTCCACGGCGCCCGGATGAGCAGCCCGAGCAGCGGCAGCACCAGGAACACCAGGCCGATCAGGCCGGGTACGAGCAGTGCCAGTGGCGCGCCGCCGCGTCGGGAGCGATCGGCCCGCGTGCGTGCGGGTCGCAGGCGTGTGGGTCGCAGGCGTACCGATCGCTCACGACGGCCGGGGACCCGGGGAGGTTCGATCACGGTGCCTGGAAGCCCGCCGCCGTCAGGGCCGTCCGGCCGGGCTCGGACAGCACGAACGCCACGAACGCCTTGGCCGCGTCGCCGTTGGGCGCCTTGGCGAGCGGGACGATCGGGTACGTGTTGACCGCCTGCGCGGACTCGGGGAAGTCCACGCCGACCGCCTTGGCGCCGGCCGCCTTGACGTCGGTGCGGTAGACGAGTGCGGCGTCCACCTCGCCGAGGGTGAGCTTGGTCAGGGCGGCCTTGACGTCCTGCTCCAGCGTGGAAGGGGTGAACTTGACGCCGGCCGCGTCGAGGGCGGTCTTGGCGGCGGCGCCGCACGGGACCTGCGGGGCGCACTGGGCGACCTTGAGGCCGTCCTGCTTGAGGTCGGCGAGCGACTTGATGTTCTTCGGGTTGCCCGGCGCCACCGCGATCTGCAACGTGTTCTTGGCGAACGCGGTGGGCGTGCCGTCGGCGTTCTTGGCATCGGTGACGAGCTTCATGTTCTTCTCGTCGGCGGACGCGAACACGTCGGCGGGCGCGCCCTGGTTGATGCTCGCCGCCAGCGCCGAGCTGCCGAGGTAGTTGAACTTGACCGTGACACCCGGGTGCGCGGCCTCGAACTGCTTGCCCAGCGCACTGAACGTCTCGGTCAGCGACGCGGCGGCGAACACGTTGACGGTGCCCTTGAGTTCCTTGGCGCCGGCGGCGGGCGCGGACGTGTTCGCATTGACCGGCGGAGTGGCCCCGCCGACCTTCTTGTCGTCCTTGTCGTCGTCGCTGCCGCAGCCGGCGAGGGCGATCAAGGCCCCCGCGAGCAACGCGGCCGAAACCGCACGTCGGGTCCGCACCGTGCCCATTGCACCCATCGTGTGTTCACTCCCCACTAATCGAGGGAGTGCTCGCGCGCTCCCTCGGTCCGCTCCACCATGACATTCGTCGACTTCACCACTGCCGTGGCGAGCACCCCGACCGCAAGGCCGAGTTCGTCCGCGGCCTCGGCGCTCATCAACGAGACCACCCGGTACGGCCCGGCCTGGATCTCGACCTGGGCCATCACCGTGTCCTTGCGGACGTCGGTGACGATGCCGCGGAAGCGGTTCCGCGCCGACGACCAGCCGAGCCGCTCACTGTCCGCACGAGCGTCCCCGGCCGCCGCCGAGCGAGCGAACGCGGCCAACGCCGCGCCCTCCACCACCCGCCGACCGTTCTCGTCCCGCCGCGCGTCGAGCCGACCGGAGTCCACCCACCGCCGCACCGTGTCCGCACTCACTCCGAGCAGAGCCGCCGCATCACCGATCCCGAACATGTTCACGGCCGGGATCCTAGTCACGCGCACCTCTCCCAGAGAGCAAGGCCGACACCCACAAACGCCGGCAGAAGCCGCCGAGTGCGGCGCTCATCCTCGCAGATGCAAGGTATAGATAGCCAGGCACCTCGCAGATTCGATCCATACGACCACGCTGCGCGGTGGTGCCGGTGCCCAGCGGCCACCCCATCCGGCCCCAAGGCGCGGCCGGAGACGCAGCAGCCGTCCGGCCCCACGCCGACGGGCGGACGATCCGTGGCCGCCGCCGACTGCCGGGCGGACTGGAGCCCGTGGTCGCCGGCCGGTCGAGCGGGCCGCCCCATCGGACAACCTCCGCGCTGCGCACCGCCCCGCTACCCGGCGACACAGGCCACCGACGGCGAAAGCCGGCAGGCAACACCCCCGGTCGGGGCTCGCCGAACCCCGCCGGCCAGGGGCCGTCGACGGCGACATGCGCCGGCACGGGCGTTCGCCGCGCACCTGGATCACGGCCGGAACGCCCCGGGCCGGGCCACCGGGCGCACCCACGTATCACCGCACCAGGTCCCGGGACCCGTCCCACGAAACGGGCGAACATCGCGGCGTGCCACCCGACTCGCCCCGGTCCCATCCGACGCCGACCCTTCCCCCGTGGTGCGTCAACCGGCGATGGGTGTGTCGACGAGGCTAATCCACCAGGTGTCGCACCAGGGCCTCGGCGGAGTCGGCACACAGCGCTCAGGGGACCATCCCCGCGTGCGCGGGGAGCAGTCGTCGCCGTGCATGCCGGCGTCCTCCAGGGCGGGACCATCCCCGCGTGCGTGGGGAGCAGAGCTTCATCGTTCGCGTGCGCCGCGCGCGGTCGGGACCATCCCCGCGTGCGTGGGGAGCAGCGCTTGATCCTCTGCCACCCGGCGATGGCGGGGGGACCATCCCCGCGTGCGTGGGGAGCAGGGCCTGCCCGCGATGCTCACCGGCATCGCCCTGGGACCATCCCCGCGTGCGTGGGGAGCAGCGGGACTGCCCGGCGGGGGTGCCGCCGCATTCGGGACCATCCCCGCGTGCGTGGGGAGCAGCCGATGCGGATGCTCGCCGGTCGGATCTCGGCGGGACCATCCCCGCGTGCGTGGGGAGCAGTCAACCGCCAAGAACTTGCGTATCACGGTCGAGGGACCATCCCCGCGTGCGTGGGGAGCAGTCTTCCCCGCCGACCTCGTTCGTGATCAGTGCGGGACCATCCCCGCGTGCGTGGGGAGCAGGTCGGCGCCGTGCACGGCCGCATCCTGTATGGGGGACCATCCCCGCGTGCGTGGGGAGCAGGACCCGAGCAGCGAGTTGTCGGCGACGACCCCGGGGCCATCCCCGCGTGCGTGGGGAGCAGGACTGGATCCCACCCAGAGTGTCCGCGATCTTGGGACCATCCCCGCGTGCGTGGGGAGCAGTGCTGGCCGGTAGGGGTGTCGTCGTCCATCGGGGGACCATCCCCGCGTGCGTGGGGAGCAGCCCGAGGGCGCCCGCGGCTTCGAGTTCCTTACGGGACCATCCCCGCGTGCGTGGGGAGCAGTCGGGGTACGCCCCGTGTGTTGCGGCCCCCTTGGGACCATCCCCGCGTGCGTGGGGAGCAGCCACAGCCCGCCCGCTTATCCACAGACCCGCCGGGACCATCCCCGCGTGCGTGGGGAGCAGTTGGCCCGCGCTTCGCCGAGGTTGCCCGCGACGGGACCATCCCCGCGTGCGTGGGGAGCAGACCGTCATGGCGGCCGTCGCGATCATCCGCCTGGGACCATCCCCGCGTGCGTGGGGAGCAGGCAGCCAACAGCGGCACCGGCAGCGTGTCCGTGGGACCATCCCCGCGTGCGTGGGGAGCAGTCCGATCCGGCCTTCGAGCCACATCGCCGTGAGGGACCATCCCCGCGCGTGCGTGGGGAGCAGCCCGTCCGTGCTGTAGCCGTACTGCTCGCGCAGGGACCATCCCCGCGTGCGTGGGGAGCAGACGCTCTCCCGTGTCCCCTTGGCTGAGGACGGGGGACCATCCCCGCGTGCGTGGGGAGCAGGGAACGGCACCTTCCTTACCGACACGACGAGGGACCATCCCCGCGTGCGTGGGGAGCAGCCGCCGGCTGCATCCCGACTGGGACGACGCCGACGGGACCATCCCCGCGTGCGTGGGGAGCAGGAACTGATCAAGCAGTACGAAGACATGGGCGTGGGACCATCCCCGCGTGCGTGGGGAGCAGCTTCCGCGTCGTGTCGTGAGGCGGATGGGGTTGGGACCATCCCCGCGTGCGTGGGGAGCAGCAACGCAGGCAAGCCGGGGGCTACACAACTTCGGGACCATCCCCGCGTGCGTGGGGAGCAGTGCGCTCATGTGTCGTCTCCTGTGTCGGATGGGGACCATCCCCGCGTGCGTGGGGAGCAGTTGGACGGGCTTGGGCACCTTGCGTTGCATGTGGGACCATCCCCGCGTGCGTGGGGAGCAGCCCTTGAGCCGAGCCGCCTGCTCCGACTCCCGGGGACCATCCCCACGTGCGTGGGGAGCAGCCCTTGAGCCGAGCCGCCTGCTCCGACTCCCGGGGACCATCCCCACGTGCGTGGGGAGCAGGAGGACGTCCACCTGCCGTTGGGTGAGCGGCTGGGACCATCCCCACGTGCGTGGGGAGCAGGTCCTGCATGTCGTTGCCGTGGTCAAGGGGCGGGGGACCATCCCCACGTGCGTGGGGAGCAGGACCCGTTCGAGGTCCCCCGCAAGAGCCCGTTGGGACCATCCCCACGTGCGTGGGGAGCAGGCTCGGTGACCTGTGGGTTTAGGGCTCGGGGAGGGTGTTTCCGAGCGGTTTCGTTGAGTCGGTCATAGAGGCTATTTCTCGCTTTTGGTGCGTTGGCGACAGTTGCTGGTGTGCTTTCTAGCGGCTCCCGAAGCGGCGGCGTTTGGCGGCCTTGCTCCAGCCCTGGGCGGGCGGCGCAGGTGG
Source organism: Embleya sp. NPDC059213 (assembly GCF_042754445.1). Taxonomy (NCBI): domain Bacteria; kingdom Bacillati; phylum Actinomycetota; class Actinomycetes; order Kitasatosporales; family Streptomycetaceae; genus Embleya; species Embleya sp. NPDC059213. The sequence goes on along the minus strand of NZ_JBHZAV010000020.1, from coordinate 40,993 downwards.
GCGGGCCTGTTCGTTGGGTCGCTTGATCAGCGTGAGGCCTTCGTGGTCGACCGGGTGCCATTTGTGGTCGTGGGTCTCGAAGGTGAAGCCTTGTTCGTTGTTGGTGCTGTAGGCCATCAGCGCGCGGCCGTTGCCGGCGTATTGACGCACCTCGTCCCACAGCGCCTGGCGGATTCGGGCGTTGGGGCCGCCGATGAAGACGCCGGGGGAGATCTCCAACAGCCAGCGGGTGAGGAATCCGCGTAGGCCGATGGGGCATTGGGTCAGGACGATGACGGTCACCACACCACCCCCTCGGCGTAGTTGACGCCCGATTCGACGTCTTGTCCGCGGTCGGATTGCAGAGTTACCCGGTCGTCGTAGTCCTCCGCCGGGTCGCCGGACTCCATGTCGGGCAGCAGAAGTCCCTTGATGTCCCGAACGCACCGGTCCAGCAGGGCGACTTCGTTGACACGATCCCGGACGGCGCGTCGGGTTCGCGAGCCGACGTCGTCGTCGCCTTCCGCCGCGACGTCGAAGGCGATCGGGATGCCGATCTCGGTCTTGTAGAGATCCGCCACATCCAGGACGAACGACAGTTCGTGGCCGGAGTGGACGAAGCCCAGCCCTGGTGCGCAGCCCAGGGCGGAGACCACCGCTTGAGCGATCCCGTACATGCACTGGGCCGCCGCCGTGACGGCCTGATTGGCCGCGTCCCCGGAGGCGAAGTCGCCCGGTGTGAAGCGACGTCCGCGCCATGGGACACCCGCCCGGGCGGCTTCCTTGCGGTAGCAGTCCTTGACTCGTGAGCCCTCCCGGCCGAGGAGTTCGTGCCGCGTGCAGCCCACCGGGTCCTCGTCCGGGAACCGCAGCCGGTACATGGCGCGGGCGACGTGCAACCGGCTGCGGCGGTTGGCCCATTGGGTCGCCTGTGCCTCGACCAGGGCCGAGGAACGGCTCAACGCTCGCCCGCCCGCGTAGAAGCGCACCCCCTGTTCCCCCACCCACACCACGCCCGCACCGCTCTCGCCCAGGACGCTCATCGCCTGGTGGGTGATCCGGGTGCCGGGGCCCAGGAGCAGGGTGCCGATCGTGGCCGACGGGATGTGAGTGGTGCCTTGGGCGTCCTCGGCGGTGATGGCGTTCGCGTCGCGGTGCACGACGCAGCGTTCCAGGTAGACGAAGGAAAGCCGGTCGCCGACGCGGGTCAGTTCGCGCGGTGTGGACAGGTTGCGTTTGCCGATGGTGGACACCGCTCACCCCACCGGTGCGAGGGTCATCAGTCCACAGCCGTACGCCTTCGCCTTCCCCAGGCCGGCCACGAGGGTGCGCCGGAGAGTGTCGGCGTCCACGACCTCCAGTCGGCCGTCGAAGGTGGCGGTGGTCAGGGTCACCCGCGCACCGCCCCGGCCTCCGGCTGCGCCGGACTTGCCGAAGGAGAGTCCCCGCCCGTTGCCAACCGTCAGTTCGAACTCGTCGCCCTCGGAGGCAAGTCGACGTTCGGCGGGTTTCGTCAGGACGCGGAAGCCGGATGCCTCCTGACGTTGCAGCAGCCAGCCCATCTGGTGTCGTGGAGTTCGATGGGCGGTGCGCTTGGTGGGTTCGCCGTCGGTGCGGCGGATGTTGTGCACCGGGTTCGCGGTGAGTCGGAATGCCCAGATGCCACCCGGGCTGAGCCGGTCCAGGAAAGCGCTGTAGTCGTACGTGTCCCAACCGGGCGAAAGTGTGGGCCAGCCCGCCTGTTCGACGAGGTGGGTGAGGTCGGGGCGAGTCGGGCCGACGATGTAGAGGAGTACTTCGGCCTTGGCATTGTGGTCGATCCGCCACAGCACCCTGGGGGTGCCGGACGTGCTCGGCAGGATGTCCGCGAAGGACGACATCACTGCGGCGTGCAGCACCTGGGGCGAGGACAACAGTCGGCGCGCGCCGGTCCGTGCGGTGTTGACACGAAAACGAGTCAGGTACATCAGGCGCCTTTCAGGCCGCGCGTCGGATCGTGGTCGGCGGGTGTCACGTCGGCGCTCGAAGGCTGCGGTTCGGGGCGAGTCCCCGGAACAGGCACGGTCATCGTCCGAATCGTGCGCAGCGCGTATCGGCGATGTCGCGGGTCGAAGCTGAGCGGCTGATCCCGAAGGGTGTCCCCCGCATCGTCGCCGGTGTCGGCCTCGGTGATCACCGTCAATTCGGTGCGCAGTGCGCGTCGGCGGCGCTTGCGGTACCACTCGGACGCTTGCCAGGCTTCGCCGGCCAGGGCCGCCTGGAGAGTGGCGCCGTGGTGGACGCGGATGTCCACCGGCCGATCCGGCGGGCACGATCGACGCCCCAGATATGGCAGGTACACGGGAGCGCGCACGGCCTCGTACAACGCGTTCACGAGCGCGTCGTCGCCCTCGACCGCCGCGACGAAGACGGCGTCGGCGAGGTAGAAGCGCTCGGACACCGGCATGGCCTTCTCGGTGTCGGCGTGCTCGGCGGTCTGGTAGTCGCGGATCCGGGTGCCGGGTTGGTCCACCCGTACCCCGAAGCGCAGCACGGCGAGGTCCGCCGGGTCTTCCGCACGGTCGCGGCCCTGGGCCGCTGCCAGCAGGCCCAGGACGCCGCTTTTCGTCGGCGCCGACTCAGTGGTGCGGCGGGCGAACCGGGCCGAGGCCCCCCACGATTGCAGGGGGCCGGCCAGACACAAGGTCAGCACACTGCTCACGTGCCCTGGCCCGCGCGCTCGGTCACGGCCGCGCCGACGGCGGTGACGAGTTCCCGGAGGGTCACCTCCGTGCCCAGGTCGGCGAGTGCTGCCGTGTTGGGGCCGATCCGCAGGACCCAGGTGCTGGTGCCCTCGTCGGCGCCGTACGCCTTCTCGGTCGCGGGGACGGAGTCCGCGAGTCGTTCGCAGGCGCGGCGCACGTACCCGCTCGCCGAGTCGGCGGTGATCGGTTCCTCGAAGGCGCCCACGAAGCTGATCGGGCGGGCGGTGCGCAGCTTGACCACGACCGCGTCGGGGAGGGTGTGGTTGCCGAAGGTATTGATCTTCCCGGTGGGCAACGACTCGACGAATCCGCGCACGAACGCCTCGACCGCGCGGCGCACCGGTTCGTCGATCGGTTCGTCCTCGCGCAGGCCCGCGCCGAGGTTGCGGCGCAACAGGTCGACGTCGACGGCGGCGTAGCGGTACAGGGTGGCGGAGTTGAAGTCGACGGTACCGATCATGCCCGCGCCCGGTTCGGCGTCGGTGTTGCGGTCGTCTACGGCGGTGTAGTAGTCGGTCTCGTTCTCGACCGCGTGCACGCTGATCGCGTGGGCCACCTGGGCGGCGGCGTCGACGTTGATGTCGGCCGAGTCGGCGACCATGCGGCCGAACAGGGCGATGTCGACCGAGTGTCGGGTGTCGGCGATGCGTTTGGCCTGGGCCTTGTTGTCCTTGTCCTTGAGGAACGCCTTGATGTCGGCCGCCCCTTCGACGGCCAGTCGGGCAAGGCCGTCGAACTGCCGGTAGCCGAGGAACATCAAGTACGACGATTCGGGAGCGGGCTCCTCTTCGCCCTTCTTCTTGGCGGCCTCGGCGCGGCGCTTGGGCACCTCGATCTTGGCGCCGGTCGCTGCGTGGATCGTCTCCGCCGCCAACGCGAGGGCTTCGGGCCCCTTCAACGACGGGTCGAGTGTCGTGATCCGGTCGGCGAGGATCTCGACGACCCGCTTGGTACGCACGCCCAGGTCCGCGGGATCGAGTAAGTCCCCGAAGAAGCGTCGGGTGGCGCGCTTCCATGCCTGGCTGGAGACTCGGGCCCGTCGTACTCCGCCGTAGACGGCGGTCTTGGGAGAACCGGTGTCGTCGCGGTTGAGGTTGCTCGGGGGCACGGTTTGCAGCACGTGTACGTCGAGGATGGTCCGGCTCACGAAACGTCGTCCTTGTCGGTGGTGGTGTCGGTGTCGTCGTCCGGGCTCGCGTCGGCAGCGGTGGCCGAGGCTGTTTTCGGATCCCGGTAGGCGTGGAAGGCTGTGCCCCAGGCTCGGCGGATCTGTTGCCTCCCGCCTGGTTGCTGCCATCGGTGGAGCTGATCGGCGAGCAGTCCGTAGTCCAGGGGGATCTCCTCCCGACGCAGCAACTGCACGATGTCGCGCAGTCGTTCCGCAAGGGCGATCAGGTGGGGAGCCGAGCCGGCGCGGACGAAACGCTTTCGAATGGGTTCGTCGATTTCCATGCCGGGCATCAACTGGCGTACGGCGGACCCGAGTTCGTGGCCGCCCGGCACATGCATGCGGTGTACCCGATGGGATTGCTGGTGCAGTGCCCACAGGGTCAGCGCGATGTAGGCGGCGTCGGCGGCACGATCCGTGTCCCCCTCGCCGAGCCTGCCGGGTTCGTACAGCGGCTCCGTGCCGAGCAGGCCCCACAGGTCCGGCATGTCTTCGGACGGCTTGCCGGCGCCGCGCCGGATGCGGGCGATCGCGGCGACGGCGTCGCCGCGATCGTCGAGGTAGCCCTTCTGCAGGCCGCGGATGTGATCCGAGACGGTGTTGCCGACCGGGCCGAGCGGGCGGCGGCGGGTGGGGTTCGCGGTTTCGATGGTCATGCGTCGGCCTCTGGGGTGTGGGTCGTCGTGTCGGCCGGGATGGGGGTGAAGGGATGGCCGAGCGCCTTGTTCAGACGGGTCCGGAAGCGCAGGTGGGCCAAGGAGGCGGTGAGCCATTGGGGTCCGCCCTTGGCGTCGACCATGCGGCCTTCCCAGGCGGCGTCACCGGCGCCGTCCACCAGCTCTTCGCCCAGGTCGGCGATGATCCGGTGGGCTTGGCGTTGCCACTCGTGGCGACGTGCGAGCGGGTCGTCGCCGTTGCGGAGGTGGTACAGCCAATGGCGGAACGGGCGGTCCAGGGTGCCGAAGCCGAGATCGCGTGCCGCGGCCCGACGCGGGTCCGATTCCTCTCCCGCGGCTTGGGCGAGTGCGGTGGCGAGATCTCCCAGCGCCATGACTGCGGCGTCCGCATCGGCGACCGCTTCCACTGCCGCCCGACCGAAACGAAAATCACTCTCGTGGAGCAGGACGACGTCCATCGTCACGCCGTCGTCGACCACCTCGTCGATGACGGATTGTTGCGTGCCGTACACGGCTCCCACGATCCTGGTTCGGATCAATCGTCGTCCCGGCAAAGGGCCTTCGGTGCTCAGACGTGCCACCCAGTCGAGGATCCGCGGCGAGATCACGGACGCGGCGTCTTGCCGCTGTTCCGCGATGCCCCGTTCCCTGCCCGCGGGGAGCAAGGCGGCGAGACCGCGCCACGCGGCACGGGTGGGGTCGTGCTCACGAGGCAGATAGACCAGCGGGAGGCCCAACTTCTTCTCCTGCGTGCGGCTGCGTCGCCAGCCCGTCATCGGTTCGTTGCGATGCATGTCGCGTGCGGCGAGCGGGTCGCCATAGGACAGGACGACGCCGTGGACGCCCTGTGCGTCGTGGTGCAGGCGTACCCGCCGGGACTGCCAGGTGTACAAGTCGCGCACGCCCGAAGGTCGCGAGACGAGTTCGACGGAATGCGTTGCACCCGGGCCGTGTTGATCCCTGCGCCACGCGGGACGGTCGTCCTTGTCGGCCCGTATCGTGCCGGTGTCGGTGGCGATCAGGTTGAGCAGGAGGGTCTCGCGGAGCGTGGCGCCCTCGGCAAACACGCCGCCGAGGTTGCCGGCCCAACCGACGCCCTGCGGATAGCCCTTGCCGCCCTTGACCCTGGGGTCGCCCACCGCGCCCGACTTGATGCCGGAGACGTCGAACGCGTGGGCGTGGACGAGCCAGCGGGCGGACTCGGCGAAATCGAGACGGTCCGCACCGGGCATCCGCATGGCAAAGAACGGATCCCCATTGGGGACGTCGGCGACGATCCGGTTGAGCGAGGCGACCTCGTCCTTGGCCGTATGGAGGTCGGCCACTTGATAGAACGGCGTCGAAGGGTGAAGCAGGTCGAACCGTGTCCGGTGGCGGTCGAGATAGGCCGGTACGGCAGCGAAGGGGTCCTCGCTCTCCCACAGATCCGCCCACGCGTCGATGTCCTCGGGCCCGTCGACCGCGTCGTGTGCGATCGCCAGCAGTAAGCGCAGTAACGCGAACTCCTGCGTGGGCAGGTCACCCACGATCCGTCGAAGGCTTCCCGCCTGAGCGAAGACCTCAGCCAACGACAGTTCGTCCTCGCTCCCGTCCGACCGCTGCACCGGCAACCAAGGCCGATCCACCAGATCGAACGACGGCGGACCCACGTCCATTCGGATGTGCTGCTCATCCCGTGCGGCGACGTTGCCCACCTGAAGTCCATCGGTCCGGCTGTAGTGAAGTTCGAACCCTGCCAGACGGCTCCGACAGTTCTCGTCGAGGACGAGAATCAGCTCGCCCGCGAGCCAGTGGCACTCCTTCGTCTGCCACGCGGGGACGCACAGTTCCTCCAGTTCGGCGATCGCCCGGTCCAGGATCTGCGGCCAGGAGAACTGGTGGGGAAGCCGTAGCCCGCACGAGGCGACGGCTCTGGCCACGGCGGGCAAGGGCACGACGTCCGTGGGTAGTTCGCGTCCGCCAAGTCCTTTGCCCAACCATGGCAGGGTGGTCAGGGTGCCGTCGGCACGCCGTTGGACGACCAGCACCTCCAGACTTTCCTTGCTGTCGCGCACCTGGGCGCGTCCCGCGCGGGTGTCGTCTGCGTCGCCGACGCCCGCGTCGATCCAACCGATGATGGGGCGGCCGTCCTTGCGGACCTCGTCCAGCCTGAAGGCGTCGGCGGCCGTCCGCTGACGGGCCCGGCGAACCTCGTAGTCGGCAAGAGCCTCCTCCATGGCCGCCGCCCACGCGTCCGGTCCTTGCGGGGCGGACCCGTAGGCTCCCTGGACCAAGCCGCTGATGTCCTCGGGCAGGCACAGGAATCGGTCGTCCGAGTTGCGGTCCTCGTTCATGTGCGGGCCGAGCACGGCCAAGGAGCGCATGAGCGCGTACGGGCCGTAGACGCTGCGGGATCCGTCCACCGGTCGCGGTGGCGTCGCCTGCCAGTCGACGCCCACGACGAGGCAGCGGGCCGTGCGCAGCCGGGGCGGGCGCCGGTCCTGGTTTTCTCCCCGTGGATGACGGTGGAGTCGACCCATGCGCTGCAACATCAGGTCGACCGGACACAGGTCCGTCACCAACAGGTCGAAGTCGATGTCGAGCGACTGCTCGGCGACCTGGCTGGCGACCACGATGTGCGGACCCCGGGGACGCTTGGCCGTCGTACCCGAGGGCCGGCCTTCCTTGCGATCCGGGGGGCCGAATCGAACCAGCAGATCCGCGTCCTTGTCGGCGCGGTCGACGTCGACGAAGCGGGAGTGCGCAACGGTGACGTGTTCGGTACCGAACCTCCGGCGCAGGACAGCAGCCGTCTCCAGCACTCGATTCACCGTGTTGCGCACCACCAGGGCACAGCCACCGCCGGCCAGTTCATGGGCCAGTCGATCGGCCAGCAACTCCGGTTCGTCGTCGAGTCGTTCGAGCAGTACGTCGGTTCGCCGCCCCGAGGCGGCCGGACACGCTGTTTCCGGAGCCGACCCGGGCGACACCGAGGTCAACAGCGGGTAGCCCTCGATCGACGCGAGCGCCGCGAAGCCCTCTTCCGCCGCGGCCGCCGACCCGGCGCCGGGGGTCCGCTCGGTCGACGGGCCGGCGTATGCCTCGGCCAGTTCGCGGCGCCGCGACGCGGGCAGGGTCGCGGACAGCATGATCACGGGCACCCGGTAGGCACCGAGCCAGGACAGCACCCGGTCCAGATAGGTGTTCATGTAGGTGTCGTAGGCGTGTACCTCGTCGATCACGACGACCTTGCCGGCGAGCGCGAGATGGCGCAGCGCGAGGTGACGGCTCTTGAGGCCGACCATCAGGAGTTGGTCGATCGTCCCGACCGCGAACGACGCCAGCGTGCCCTTCTTGCGTCCCCGCAGCCACTGATGCGCCACCAACTCCGCCGAACAGCCCCGCACATCGGCCGACGGCCGCCACACATCCTGCGGCCCGAACTGGTCGACGGCGGCCACGGTGTGCCCGGTCCTGCCCATCAAGCCGGCGTACTGCTCGTTGAGCGCCGCCTTGGAGTGGGCCAGGAACACGGACCGTTCCCCGGACGCATCGCCGTCCGTGGGGAGCCGTTCCACCCAGTCCAACAAGCGAGGGAACATCGCGTTACCGGTGGCCATGGTGGGCAACGCCACGAAACAGCCGCCGGCGCCGGAGCGAGCCGCGAAGATCTCGGCGACCGCGAGCGCCGCCTCGGTCTTTCCGTCCCCCATCGGCGCCTCGATCATCAGCAGACCGGGTACGGGCATCTCGCCCGCCAGCCGCACGGCCTCTTCCTGTACCGGGCGCACTCGCGCTCCGGGCGGCAGCTCGAAGCGCGACGCGAACAACTCGGCCGTCGGCTCGGCGGATTCCCGTGCGCGCCACGACGGCGGAAGCTTGAGCCCACGCCAGGCTGCGGCCACCCGCTCGGCGTCGGTGCGTGGGTGCTCCTCGGGGAAGTACGGGAACAGGTCGGGGTTGCTGGCGATCCAGTCGGCGATGATGACCAGCCCGGTCAGCAATGCCTGGACGGGCTGCGGGAGCTTCACCGCTCGCCAATCGGGCAGCCGATCCCCTACGCCGTACGTATCCGCGCAGGCATCGAGCAGTTCCGTCTGGATCCGGACCCAGGATGCCTCGCTTGCGCCGGGAGTACGCAGCAGTTCGGGATGGGCGACGAGATTGTGGATCTGCTCGTGCGCCGGTGGCACTCCGTGATGCCCCCCTGGCACGATCCCGAACTGGACCGCGGCTCGGCCCGGCCAGCCGTGACGGTCTGCCAACCACTCCTGCAACAGGAGTTGCCCCGCCAGGGCGTGCGGAGCCATTCGCCGATCCTCACCGAACTGCTTCCGCAACAGCATGCCGAGCCCCGCGCTCCGCATCCGATCCGCGAGTGAGTCGACCTGACACGCGAACGCCGGCGTCGCCTTCCCGATGTCGTGCACAGCCGCCAACCACACCACCAGGAGCCGAGCATCACCGCCCTTCCGAGGCAACGCATCCGCCACCAGACGCCGGACGTTCTCCGGCACCCACCGGTCCCACAACAACCCCGCCACGGCGGCGCTGTCGGCCATGTGCCGCCACAGCGGCAACCATCCGTCCGTCTTTTGATCGTGCTTGGCCCACACCACCCGCGCGGCCGTCGACAACCCATCCCCCAGGCGCGACCCGTCGCACCGCTCACCACTCATGCCTGCATTGAATACACAAACGACTCCGGCCAAACGTTTATCGCCATACCGGCCCCTGGTGATCGCCGATGCGATATGGCAAGCCCGGGGCTGCGCCCAACACCTGACGATTCACCCGGGCAGGCACGGCAACTCAGCGTGCGCGGGAAGCAACGCGGCAGCCGTACCGCCGAACTTGTGCGGACGGGACCATCCCCGCGTGCGGGGAGCAGGACGGCGCGCTGAGCGTGTTCGGCTCGGAACTCGAACCATCCCCACGTGCGCGGGGAGCAGGCCGGTCGGCCGCGGCTCCCACGGCACGAGGAGGGACCATCCCCGCGTGCGCGGGGAGCAGTCGTCGGCGATGACGGTGGCCTCGACGTAGGCGGGACCATCCCCGCGTGCGCGGGGAGCAGTGGGTGCCCCGGCCCGTGGACGGAGAGTCAGGGGGACCATCCCCGCGTGCGCGGGGAACAGTCGTTACTGCCGCCCCGGTCGAGCCCCAGACCGGGACCATCCCCGCGTGCGCGGGGAACAGACCGCGCGGATCGTGATTCGTTCGGGGCTGTGGGGACCATCCCCGCGTGCGCGGGGAACAGCCCGGCGCGGTCGCCGTGCAGGATCTGTGTGAGGGACCATCCCCGCGTGCGCGGGGAACAGTGCCCGATCGGCCTCACCACAGGGAACTCCTCGGGACCATCCCCGCGTGCGCGGGGAACAGAACGTCACGGCGGGACTTCCTCTCTTCAGTTGGGGACCATCCCCGCGTGCGCGGGGAACAGGCCGACGCGTCCGCCGTCCTCGACACGCAGGTGGGACCATCCCCGCGTGCGCGGGGAACAGTTCGTCGCGCTCGCCATCTTCGGGTTCTTCACGGGACCATCCCCGCGTGCGCGGGGAACAGGGGTCGGGGTCGGGATCGCCGTAATCGATCCCGGGACCATCCCCGCGTGCGCGGGGAACAGGCCGTCAAGGCCATGGAGCAACTCGGCCTGTCGGGACCATCCCCGCGTGCGCGGGGAACAGTCATCGAAGTCGTCCGGACCATCGACAAGTTCGGGACCATCCCCGCGTGCGCGGGGAACAGAGCTGCGCGCGCTCGACCGGTAGCAGCCGCGCGGGACCATCCCCGCGTGCGCGGGGAACAGGCGGTAGCGGAGGACGGCCGGCTGATCGCGCGGGGACCATCCCCGCGTGCGCGGGGAACAGATGCCGACCCGCTGATCGTCGCGGCCGTCACCGGGACCATCCCCGCGTGCGCGGGGAACAGAGCAACAGCGGCGACGGCAAGGGGCTGACCCCGGGACCATCCCCGCGTGCGCGGGGAACAGGGGGTTGTTGCTCATCTTGTGTCTCCTGGATGTGGGACCATCCCCGCGTGCGCGGGGAACAGACGTTCGACAAGGGTCCGGCGTACTCGGCCTCGGGACCATCCCCGCGTGCGCGGGGAACAGTGGGAGACCGGCGGGTTCGTCGGGCTAGTCGAGGGACCATCCCCGCGTGCGCGGGGAACAGGCACCGGTCGTCAGCGAGATCCGGATGGACATGGGACCATCCCCGCGTGCGCGGGGAACAGGACTCGATGATCGACTCCCGCTCCTCGCACGAGGGACCATCCCCGCGTGCGCGGGGAACAGATCCGCGTCCCGCTGCTCGACTCGATGTTCCTGGGACCATCCCCGCGTGCGCGGGGAACAGGCTTGACGACCTGCGGGTTTAGCGCTTGGCGGGTGCCATTGCGAGTAGTTTCATTGATTCGGTCATTAGCGCTGTTTTCCTGTCTTTTGGTGCAGATAAGGACGCTGTAGTCATGCCTGCGGTGGCCGTGCCGCGGGCAGCGCCGAGGAGCAAGCTCATTGAGCCCCAGGTCGAACGCCGGCACCTTGGCCCCGGTCATGATCTCGTGAAGGCGTCGCTCATCCAACTTCCCCGACAGCTTTCACGGTTCGATTCGACAGTCCTGGTCGACGGGATGGCCGCCATCGACACCTCCGGTGAGGTTTCCCTGCGTCCTCCCCGACCGGGTGGGCGTCGGCAAGGTCAAGGGCGCCTCGCCGGTCTCGATTTTCGACAACCGTGCCATGAATCGGGCCAACACGTCGATTCAGACGGCGAAGGCCGGACGCGACGAAGACAACAACGAGCCCGACGAGGAGTGCGCCCCTGGATGCCCGGGCTCCTCGTGCTCGCCAAGGAACTGAAGGACGTATGACCAGCCTTCCCGGACTGGAGCTTCTGGCCCTGATCAAGCCGCACATGGGGGAGCCAAGAATCATCCGGCCGACGGCGCGTGGCTTCCGTTCCGACGTCGCGGCCCTGGTCGAGGGCGGGAACGGCCGATTCTTCGTCAAGGCTGTGAGGAACCGGCCCGGTGGTCGACGTGACTCTCTCGTCCGGGAACGCCTGATCAACCCGACCGTGCACCCGATTTCCCCAGCGCTGCCATGGAACGCAGAAGACGACGAGTGGGTGGCGCCTGGGTTCGAAATGGTCGAGGGGCGCTGCTCCGATTTTGCGCCGGACTCGCCGGACCTCACCTCGATCGTCGACACCCTCAACCGCATCGGGAACTCGACCTGCCCGAGGTCGCACACGACTGGTCCGAGACCCGATGGAATCGGTTCGCCGCAGACGAGGCGGAGCCCGTGTTCTTACGAGGCGACGCATTGCTCCACACCGACATCAACCCCGACAACCTTCTGATCGGCGCCACGACCACCTGGGCGGTGGACTGGTCCTGGCCGACACGCGGCGCCGGATTCATCGACCCGGCCTGCCTGGTCGTGCAGTTGATCGCGGCGGGACAGAGCGCCCTCTCTGCGGAATCCTGGGTATCCCATTGCACGGCTTGGGCCAAAGCCGACGCCACCGCCATCGGCGCATTTGCCGGCGCCACCGCGCGTATGTACCGCAGCTTGGCCGAGCGCAAGCCGGACGCAGCGTGGCTCGGAGCAATGGCAGCAGCGGCCCGGAAGTGGGCATCTCACCGCGGCGTGCTCGTCTGAACAAGTCTGCTGGACGACGTTCGGACACAGGAGGCCTGACCAAGCGCTTGGACCCCGACAGAGGGGCTTTTGCGGATGGGTCGGCCGTTTCGGCGTGCGGTCGCGTCTTGGTCGGGTCGGGCGCGGGTGGCCTTGTGCTAAACGGTCGGCGTGGACCGGCGGAGATGGGCCCGGTCCCACCGTCACCGGCGGTCAGGAGCCCTGGGTTCCCCGGCGAGACGCGGGTGTTGCTTGCCGGAAAGGCGCCGGCAACGGCGGAGCGGGAGGGCGGCCCGGTGAGGTCCGCCGGGGAGCCTTTCCGAGTGGGCCGGGCCGGTTCGGTGGACGTGTCGGGGTGGGTTCGCGGGGGGAAAGGCTACCCGCGTGGGTTGGGCAGGTCTTCATCCGGATCGCGGGACGACTTCCGGCTCTTCGATTTGCGCCGACCTGCGGTTTTGTGGGGTCGGCCGGCGAGAGCGCGTGCCGAGGGCCGGTTTCTTGAAGCCCGGCGGCGGATTTCGCGTGGGCAGTGTGCTCTCGGCGGGTGTTTCGGGTCGGGGCGGTCGGGAGGGCGTTCCGGCAACGTTCACCGGAGAGCCTTCTTGGGTGGGTCGGGCTGTTTCGGCGGGCGGTTGAGGGTGGGCGGTCGGGCGAGAGGCCGTCCGAGGGGTTCGAGAGTCACAATCCGGATCCCGAGACGGTTTCGAGCGCTCAGGTTTCCGCTGACCTGGGGCTTTGCGTGACCGGGCGGCGGGAGTGGGTGCCGTGGGCCGGGTTGTGCACCCCGGTGACCGGAACCGCCCACTCTCGGCCCGCTTTTCCCTCCTCGCGCCACCGCCCACCTACCGTCCGCCGAACCGGCCCGGCCCACTCGGAAAGGCTCCCCGGCGGACCTCACCGGGCTGCCCTCCCGCTCCGCCGTTGCCAGCGCCTTTCCCGGCAAGCAACGCCCGGGTCTCGCCGGGGGATCCAGGGCTCCTGACCGCCGGTGACCCCGGGACCGGGCCCATCTCCGCCGGTCCACGCCGACCGTTTAGCACAAGGCCACCCGCGCCCGACCCGACCAAGACGCGACCGCACGCCGAAACGGCCGACCCATCCGCAAAAGCCCCTCGGCAGACCTGACGAAAGCACCCACCCGCTCCGCCGTTGCCGGCACCTTTCCGGCAAGCAACACCCCGCGTGCGCGGGGAGCATCACCGTCGCTGCCCACATCGCGCCTTGCGTCGGGACCATCCGGCGCCTTGTAGCCCTGGTCGCGCCGCACACACGGGGGCGCCGAGAGTCGGCCGACCGAGGACGCGGCCCTGGTCGAGGGCCGGGTCGAGGGGCAGCAACGGGGGCGGGCGGTTCGTCGCGGATCGGTGGGCGGTGTGGCTCTCTCGTTCGGGGGCGCCTGGTACGGGCGGCCCCGGTCCTTGCCCGTAACCGTAACCGGAGCCGAAGCCGGAGGCGGAGCCAGGGCCGAAGCCGAAGGCAACCAGGCGAGGGCCGGAAGTCCGGCCGGACACCTCCGGTGCACGCCGTCGGAGGCCCGACGGGATCACACACCCGCCGGGAACGGCACGATGTGGCGCGCCACCGAGAAGTCGGCGGCCGCATCGGATCAGACGTGCCTCGGATCGCGCTCCGGACCAGGGGGCTCGTCGTCGTGGCGCAGACCGACCCGGCCCAAGCGTGCGGACTCGCCGGATCGACGGCAGTCGCCCACGACGAGCAGCCCTCGCTCGTGGCCGGCGTCGACCGCCGATGCGGCAGATTCGCTCACACCACGATCAGACCGCCGGGCCCGGGTCGGGGACAAGCCGGAACGCCGTTTGCTCACGAGACTTTGACACCGACCGAGAACCCGGGGGCATGCTCCGGCCCTTCGGCCACGTCACCGAGCCGGGACGACCCCGCGTGCCGCGCCGCGATCATTCGGCCATCTGGAACATTTGTCCCCGCCGGTCTCGGATTCCGTCGGGCGGGCCAGGCGACGCCGTGGGTGCGGCGAGCGACTCGGCGGCCCGGAGCAGCTCCTGCAACGCCTTTGAAACCACGTGCAATTCGCGAAGCAGGCGGTCCTCGGAGGGTTCGTGGCACAGTCGAGCCGTGCGCCAACGCATCGTGCCGAGGGCGCGGTGAGTGGACTCGATCGCCGCGCGCAGCTCTTCGAGACGGTCTCCACGAACGGGGCCGGAAGGCATCGGGCACTCTCCTTCGCATGTAGCGATCGGCGCGGTATTCACGTGTTCCGCGAAGTCGTCTCGGCTACCCGATCGAACGCCATCACCCGGTCGAGACAAAGCATCCGGACTCGGACTCGGACTCGGATTCGGAGACTCGGACTCGGACTCGGACTCGGGGCAGCCGCCGCGACTTCGCCCCCTCGACCCGACAGGTCCACGCGCCACGGTTGGCAGTCACTCGTTGCCGGTGTGAGGTCGAGCGCCGGCCGACCGGCGAGTCACGCCGTGCACGTCGATCCGGCAGCGAGACAACCGGACCGGACCGGACCGAACCGAACCGAACAGGACCTCTCCACGACAGTAGGGACTCCCCCGACGTCACCCGAGTCGTTCATACGCCGCGCATACGCGAAGAGCCCACACTCGAACACGATTTTGACAACCATCGGCACCGATAGCCGGTCGACCCGTCGGATCACAGGCGATGCCTTCGTTGGTTGTCTCGGTCCGATCGGACCGTCGCCGTGGCGATCGTGGATGGCGGTGGCCTCCGCCCGGCCGTATCGAGGGCGGTCGGCAGCGCGTGAAGGTGGTGGGGCCGGGCCCGTGTGGGACGGAAAACCTTTCGGCTTCAGGACGTTGCTCATGCTCAGGAACGCTCTTCGTACTCTCGCCGCGCAGCGCACGCGGCTTGCCCTGACCGTGCTCGCGATCGTCTTCGGTGTCGCGTTCGTGGCCGGGGTGCTCACGCTCAAGGACAGCATCACCGAGGCGTCCGCGTCGGCTGCGGCCGACGACTTCGCCGGGGTCGCCGTCGGTGTCCGGGCCGATCCCGATCCGGGGACGCCCGACCGGCCGGCGCTGGACGCGCGGCTGGTGGACCGGTTGCGCGCGCTGCCCGGCGTCGGGGCCGTGCGCGGGTCGGTCTCCGGGCCCGCCGTGGTCGTGGACCGCAAGGGGGACCTGGTCGGCCGGGTCGAGGAGGCGGTGGGCACCAACCACGCGCCCGGGCCGGACGGCGTCGATCCGCTGTACCGGGTGACCTCGGGTCGCGCGCCGACCGCCGCCGGGGAGGTCACCATCGACGACGCCGGGGCCCGCTCGGCCGGCTACCGGGTCGGCGATCGGCTGCGCGTGGTCGCCGGCGGCGGCACCCTGGACGCCACCCTCGTCGGCACCGTGCACGCCGACGACGCCCGGATCCGGCTCGGCGCGACCCTCACCCTGTTCGACACCGCCACCGCGCAACGCCTGTTCGCCGCCCCCGGCGCCTACGACCTGATCACCGTCTCCACCCCGCCCAAGACCAAGACGCCCGACGCCGCACTGCCCCAGGCCGTCCGCGCCCTGGTGCCCGCCGGCGCCGAGACGGTCACCGGCGCCGAACTGACCTCCGAGCGCCGCGAACTGGCCGCCGCAGGCACCGCCGGACTGGCCACCGGGCTGCTCGTGTTCGCGGGCATCGCGCTGTTCGTCGGCACGTTCATCATCACCAACACCTTCACCATGCTGATCGGCCGGCGCACCCGCGAACTCGCGCTGCTGCGCGCGGTCGGCGCCACCCGTCGCCAGGTCACCCGCTCGGTGCGTTTCGAGGCGCTGGCCACCGGGCTGGTCGGCGCACTGCTCGGGTTGCTGCTGGGCATCGCGCTGGCCGCCGGGCTACTGGCCCTGCTGCGCGGCACCGACGCCGAGCCGCCGCGCGGCCCGCTCGTGGTGCGGCCCACCACGATCCTGTGGTCGCTCCTCGTGGGCGTCGGCGTCACCGTCGCCGCCGCGTGGCTGCCCACCCGCAAGGTGGCCCGGATCCCCCCGATGGCCGCGCTCCGGGCGCACCTGCCCGGTCCGGCCGGGCTGCTGCGCCGCAACCTGATCGGCCTGCTCCTGATCGTGCTGGGCGTGGGCGGCGGCTACACGACCGTGCGCACCGCGCCCGGCGGCGACGGCCAGTCGGTGCTGATCGTGGTGTGCGGGATGGTGGCCGTGACCGGCGTGCTGATGCTGATCCCGCTGTTGTCCGTGGCCGTGATCGGCCTGCTCGCCCGTCCGCTCACCCGGGTGTTCGGGGTGACCGGCCGGCTCGCGAGCCGCAACGCGCTGCGCGATCCGCGTCGTACCGCAGCCACCGCGTCGGCCCTGATGATCGGCCTGTTCCTGGTCACCGGACTGACCGTGATCGGCGCGTCGTTGAAGGACAGCCTCGACCACGCGGCGGCCCGCGGGTTGACCGCCGACTACGCGGTGTCCACCACGCTGCGCGACCCGATCGCGCCCGCGACCGTGGAGCGGATCGGCCGCCTCCCACATGTCGCCGCCGCGAGTGTGTACCGCACCGCCGCCGCGGAGATCGCCGGCGGCGAACGCGAACTGGCCGCCCTGGACCCG
The DNA here is from genome assembly GCF_042754445.1 of Embleya sp. NPDC059213. Classification (NCBI taxonomy): domain Bacteria; kingdom Bacillati; phylum Actinomycetota; class Actinomycetes; order Kitasatosporales; family Streptomycetaceae; genus Embleya; species Embleya sp. NPDC059213. The sequence goes on along the minus strand of NZ_JBHZAV010000020.1, from coordinate 24,248 downwards.
GTCGCGGGCCCCGCGGTGATGCGCTTCGACTTCGTCGAGGGCGGCCCCGAAACCCTGCGCACCGACCTGTTCGTGGAGCGGACCGAAGCGAAGGCACGCGGACTGAAAGTCGGCTCGACGGTAGCCGTGACCTTTCCCGACGGAGCCCCGGGCACGCTGCGCGTCGGCGGCATCTTCCGGGCCAACCCGATCGCGCTGCCCTACCTGGTCTCCACCACGACCCTGGATCCGCACCTGGAACGCCCGGTCGGCCGGCAGGTGTTCGTCCGAAGCCTGCCGGGCGAGGCCAAGGCCCTCCAGGCCACCCTGGACGAGGCGTTCGGCGCCGATCCGGCCCTGCGCGTGCAATCCAAGAACGACCTGCGCAGGGGCCTCGCGGCCGGCATCGACCTGCTCCTGAACATCGTCTACGGCCTGCTCGGGATGGCCGTCATGATCGCGGTCATCGGCATCGTCAACACCCTGGCGATGTCCGTGCTCGAACGCACCCGCGAGATCGGCCTGTTGCGCGCGATCGGCTTGGACGCCCGCCGGGTGCGCGACCTGATCCGCCTGGAGGCGGCGCTGATCTCGCTGTTCGGGGGCCTGCTCGGAGTCGGACTGGGCGTCGGGGTGGGCGTGTTGGCGGTGCGCGGCATCGACCTGGGCAACGTGCCGCTCGGCGCGACCATCCCCTGGCTGCGGATCGCCCTGTTCGTGCTCGGCGCGATCGGCGTCGGCGTGCTCGCGGCGGCCTGGCCGGCCCGGCGGGCGGCGCGCATGTCGGTGCTCGGCGCGCTCGGGACCGAGTGAGGATGCGCCGGATCCCCCGGGCCCGGCTCGCGGTCGGCCCGCCCGCTGACTGGCCGGACCGCTGGACCGGTGCCGGTACCTTGACGGACGTGCCGAACGTGCGTCGCCCACCCGCCGCGTCGATACCCCGCGCCGTCGTGTTCGACGTCCTGCTCGCCGCGTCGGTCGCCGCCCTGTCCGGGTTGCTGCGCGCGCTCGGGCCGCTGGACGCCGACGGGTGGCATACGCCGAGCGATGTGCCGTGGTGGGGGATCCTGGTCCAGGTCGCCGCCGGCCTCGCCCTGGTGTTGCGGCGGCGCCGGCCGCTCGTCTCGGCCGGGGTCGTGTTCGCCCTCTCGCTCGGCTGGCCGGTCCTGGCCGGGCCCTTCTCCGCCTACGCGCTCGGCGCGTACGCCCCGACCCGGCGCGCGGGTTGGGCACTCGCCGCCGGGCTCGCGCTGACCACGTGCGAACCGTGGCGGACCCAGTCCGGCTCGGACCTGGTCGTCGAGTTCATCGCCATCGGCACCCCGCTGCTGCTCGGCATGTACCTGGCCTCGCGCCGGGGCCTGCTGCTCGCGTTGGCCGAGCGCGCCGAGCGGGTCGAGCGCGAACAGGTCGAACGCGACCGGCAGGCGCGCGCCGAGGAGCGCCGCCGATTGGCGGGCGAGATGCACGACATGATCACCCACCGGGTCTCGCTGATGGTGCTCCAGGCCGGTGCGCTGCGCACGATCGCCGAGCGCGACAACGTGCGTTCGGCCGCCGAGGAGTTGCGCCTGACCGGCTGCCAGGCGCTGGCCGAGCTGCGCGAGTTGGTGGCGGTGCTGCGTGACCCGGACGACCCGTCGCCGACCGGCGCGAGCGCGCGTGGCGGCGGGCCGACCGGGGTGGACGTGGTCGATCTGATCGCCGATTCGCGGGCGGCCGGTGTACCCATCGAGCTGACCGTGAGCGGCACCCCGGCCGCCGTCGACGCCCCGGCCGCCGTGCGTACCGTGCGCCGGGTGGTGCAGGAAGCGCTCACCAATGTGCACAAACACGCGCCCGGCGCGCACGTCGCGGTGTCGATTCGGCACGCGGCCGAGGGCATCGGCGTCACCGTCGCGAACACGGCGGGAGCACGGCCCCCGGACGTCGACCTCGGCACCGGCGGTACCGGCCTGCTCGGCCTGCGCGAACGCGTCGAACTCCTCGGCGGCCGACTGCACGCGGGCCCCGACGACGCCGGCGGCTTCGTCGTGGACGCGCACGTCCCGATCGCCGCTCCCCCGACCATCCACCGAGACCTCGACGAAGGTGCCGCATGATCCGACTCCTGCTCGTGGACGACGAACGCATGGTCTGCGCGCACCTGCGCACGATCCTCGGCGGCGCCCCGGACCTCGAGATCGTCGGCGAGGCGTACGACGGCGCCGAGGCGCTGGAGCAGGTGGTGCGGCACCGCCCCGACGTGGTCCTGCTCGACCTGCACATGCCCGGCGTGGACGGGCTCTCGGCGCTGCGCCGGATGGTCCGACTCGACGCCCCGCCAAAGGTCGTCGTGCTGACCACGATCGACACCGACGACCACGTGCTCCGCGCGCTGCACATCGGAGCGGTGGGCTTCCTGCTCAAGGACACCCCGCCCGAGGACCTGGTCTCGCTGCTGCGGGTGGCCGCCGACGGCAACACGGTGTTGTCGCCGGCCGCCGCGCGCAATCTGATCGGCGCGAGCGCGGCCCGCGACAACGCGCGGCGGGCGGCCCGGCACGCGATCCGCGAACTCAGCGACCGCGAGGCGGAGATCCTGGGCTGCCTCGGCGAGGGCCTGTCCAACGCGCAGATCGCCGGCCGGCTGCACCTCACCGAGGCGACCGTCAAGGCGTACGTGTCCCGCACCCTGACCAAACTCGACTGCACCAACCGCACCCAGGCCGGCCTGATCGCCCACGACGCGGGACTGACCGGCTGACGCCGGCCGGACAGGCCCTAGCCGAGCGGATCCCCGAGCCGACCCACGAGTCGATCCACGAGCCGGTCGGCGGTGTCGGGGACCCAGCCGGATTGGGCGTTGCACAGCAGGTGATCGCCGTGCGGAAGCACCAGCGACTCGCCCAAGGGCGCCTCGTGCGCGGCGAGTTCGGCCGGCAGCACGCCGGGGGTGACGTCATCGCCGCCTTCGACCACCCACAACGGCGTGCCGATGCCCGAGGCGATGCCGGCCAGATCGACGCCGCGCACGAACTCCTCGGCGGCGCCCACGGACCCGGTTCGCACGGTGAGCGTCTCCCGGACGAACAAGGGCAGTTCCGCCCAATCGAGCCGGTACGGGCCGCTGACCGCGACGGTGGCGGCCACGCGTGGTTCGTGCGCGGCGGTCAGGATCGCGTAGAAGCCGCCCAGGCTCATCCCGATCAGGCCGACGCCGGCGCCGGTGTCGAGGTCGGTACGGGTCGCCAAGGCGTCGATCACCCGGCCGACCACCCGGTGGTAGTCGGCCCGGGGCGCGGTGTCGACCAGCACGCCCTGGCCGGGCCCGTCGAAGGAGAAGGTCGCCACGCCGCGCCGCAACAGGGCTTCGTCGACGGCGTGGAACTCCTCCTTGCCGGAATTGAGGCCGGGTACCACGACCACCACCCGGGCCGGCCCGGTCGCCCCGACCGGCCGGCGCAACCAGCCGGCGAACCCCTCCCCCTCGATCCGCGTCGCGCCCGGGTCCAGGTATGCGAACGCCCGCACCATCGCCGCATCCGCCTCGCGCGCCGCCGCGATGGTGCGCGTGTGGTCGGCGAGCGGCGGGAAGGTGGCACAGTGCAACCAGCGGGCGGCGGTACGAAACGCGTCGCCCGCGGACACGATGTGCCCGTCCGCCGCGTACCGCTCGCCCGCCGCGCGGTACGTCTCGCCGACCCGGCGGAACGCGGGCAGCCAGTCGCGGAGGGTGTCGAGTCCGCCGACGACGCGGTCGTACTCGAACGGGTCGAGTCCGCACACGATCGCCCGGGAGCGGTTGCCTGCGGTGAACTGCGGGAGGAATGCGGGCAGTTCGAAAACGGTGGTGCCGGAAGACGAGGTCATGGCGAAGGCAGCGCTCTCTTGCTTGGCGAGTCGGAATCGGTGTCGGACTCGAAATCGGCGTCGGCGTCGGCGTCGGCGTCGGCGTCGAACTCGGCCTCGGAGCCCACGTCGCCCAGGTCAGGCCGCCACGTGGTCCGGGAAGAGCACGCGCGCCGTGTGCCCGGTGTCCGCGTACTCGTGCACCGACGTGATCCGACCGTCCGCGACCACGAAGATCCCCAGGCAGCGGTTGTGGTACTCGACGCCGGTGACCGCCACCGCGTCCGACGTCCACTCGGCGAACACCCGGTCGCCGTCCGCGTGCACCGACACCAGGCGGATCGCCACGGTCTCCGGTCGCAGGAGCGCGCCGACGTCGCCGAGGAAGTCGTCGACGATCGTGTCCCGGCCGACCCAGGTGCGGGAAATGGGCAGTTCACCGGGGTAGGTCCAGGTGGCGTCCTCGGCGAAGCTCGCCCGGATGCTTGGGAGATCGCCTTCGGCGACGGCCTCGACATAGCGGATGACGACGTCCTTGGCGGCGGCGGTGGTGGCGGTGGTCGTGGTGTTCATCGCGTACTCCAAAACGTGTCGGTCGGCCCACCCGGGAGAGCCGGGTCAGGCCGGATCAGGATCGGGATCGGCGTCAGGAAATGGTCAGTACGGCCTTGCCGCGCACCCGGCGTTCGCGCAGCGCGGTGAGGATCGATCCGGTTTCGGACCAGTCGGCGATCCGATCGACCTCCGGATGCAGCCGCCCTCCGTCGACCAGGCGGACCAGCGTGGCGAGATCGGTCGCGTACGGGGTGTCGAAGTCCAGGTAGTGGAAGTGCCGCAGCGTCGCCGATTCGGGCCCGGCGAACAGATCGAAGAAGTCGAGGGTGATCGGCGTGCGACTGGCCTGGCCGAACCAGATCAACAGCCCGCGTCGACGCAACCGGGCCAACGCTCGGGGCAGTTCGGTACCGCCGGTCGATTCGAGCACGACGTCGTAGGGACCGACCGCGTCGTCGAGATCGTGCACGACCCCGGTCGCGCCCAGTTCGATCAGCCGCCGACCCCGCTCCGGCGACCGGGTGACCGCGGTGACCTCGGCACCGGCGCCGGCCGCGAGTTCGGTGAAGTAGTGGCCGACCCCGCCGGACGCCCCGGTCAGCAGCAGCCGACGGCCCGCGACCGGTCCCGCCGTGCGCAACAGCCGCAGCGCGGTCAACCCGGCCAGCGGCAGCGCCGCAGCCCGGACGGCGGAAACCGACTCGGGGATCGGCGCGAGCGCGGACGTGGGGACGGCCACGTACTCGGCCCAACCGCCGGCCATCGGGTGCCCGACCACCCGCGTGCACACCGCGGGCCCCGATCCGTCCGCCGCCGCCTGGACCACCAGGCCCGCGACGTCCTTGCCCGGTCGGTGTCCCGGGCGCGGGTGCTCCAGCAGGAAGGTCTCGCCTCGGTTGACCGCGAACGCCTCGACCTTGACCAGCGCCTCGTCCGGACCCGGGCGCGGCTGCGGTACGTCCTCGTGGGCGACCCACGTGTCGGTCGCTCCGGTCGGTGTCAACGCCTTCATTCGGGGTGCTCCTGGATCGGGTGTTCGGGTTCCGGGCCGGCCGCGCGAGTGCGCCGGCCGAGTCGGCCGGCCGGGTGCGCCGCTCGGCGTCCCCGTCGGGATCAAGGAAACGTCCACAGCCGAACCCGGGTCCAACAACCGACCGGCAGCACTGACAACCTTTGGTTGTCACCTATGGTGGGCGGCATGGATCTCGACCTCGCCCGGGTTCGTTCCTTCGTCGCCGTGGCCGAACTGCGGCACTTCGGCCGGGCCGCCGAGCAGTTGGCGATCAGCCAGCAGGCGCTGTCCAAGCGGCTGGCCCGACTGGAGAACGAGCTGGGCGTCGCGCTGGTGGACCGGGGCGGCAAGGGTGGTCGAGGGGTGGCCCCGACCGAGGCCGGGGCCCGCTTCCTGGAACCGGCCCGCCGGGCACTGGCCGCCGCCGACCTCGCGGTCGACGCGCTCCGACAGGCGCGGCCCGGCGTGCGACTGGACGTGTGGGGTCACCTGTACGCGCCGATGCGCACGCTCGCCCGGGTGATCGAGGCCGCGCCGGAGCTGGACCTGGAACCGGGCGCGGGCCGCGATCTGCCCACCGTCGCCGCCGCGATCGTGCGGGGCGACGTGGACACGGGCTTCGGCCGGGTGCATCCGCTGCCGGGCGGCACGCCGCACGGGCTGACCCATCGGCTGGTCCGGCTGGAACCGGTGGACGCCGTGGTCGGGATCGGCCACCCGCTGGCCGGCGCCGACACGCTGCGCCCGAGCGATCTGCGCGACAGTGTGTTGTGGTGCCCGGCGGCGGTGGACCGGCTCGACTTCCTGAAACGTTTCGCCGACACGTTCGGGATCACCGAGTGGGCCACCGGGCCCAACCTGGGCCTGGAGCACTTCGTCGACCGGTTGCGTACCGACCCCACGTGCTTCGCGCTGCTGCCCGCCGACCATGCGCTGCCCGCCGCCGCCCGTGCGGTGCGCTCCATCCCGCTGGTCGAGCCCACCCCGCTGTACGCCTGGTCGCTGCTGTGGAACGCGGATCGCCCTCACCCGCAAATGGCGTACCTGCTACGCGAGTTCGGCCGGATCGGCGCCCGCGAACGCTGGCTCGACCACGACCCGACCCGGGACTGGCTGCCGGACGCCGATCACACCCGGCTCACCGACTGAGGCCGAGTGCGGCCCGCGTTCACCGCCCCGGGGCACGCCGGGCGGGTCCGCTCAGGAGACCAGGTCGCACCAGAACGGCACGGTCACCGGTGCGTGTTCGGGGCTGCCGTCGGCGAACTCCACCGCGAGGTAGTTCGCCAGATTCGCGCCGTAGACCACGATGTCGGTCTGCATCATGGACAACACCGGGTGGTCCCACTGCCCCGCGATGCCGGGCAGGTAACGATGGCCGAATACCGGGACCATCGTCGGCACCCGCGCGAGCTGGTAGCGCGCCGACTTGAGCGCGTGCCGAAGCTGCGCCGGGCGGGCCCCCCACGCCGCCGGCCAGAACGCGTTGTGCTCCACGTCGTACAGCACGCCCTCGGCCGGCCAGCCCAGTTGGGCCTTGAGGCCGCGCGCGTTGCCATCGCGCCAATTCGGCCAACCCTTCCCGATCGGCAGGCCGGCCGACAACAACAGACGGTGATCGGCGGCGAACCGGATATCGAACCGCGTTTCCACCGAATCGAGCTCGTCCGAGGTCAGCCCAGGGGTGATCTCGGCACCGGTGTGCTCCAGCAGCCGGCGGAAATCCTGTTCGGTCGGTCGATCCGGGGGCGGTGTGGTGGTCATGGCCACCGAGCGTAGTCGGCACCGGCCGCCGCCCCGACGGCGCCGGGGCGGCGCGCGGCGTGATTTTGCCCAAGCCGGGCCCACCAGGCACCTGAAAGTCGGAGGATCGGTGTTCTAGCATGAGCGCTCGATATCTGCATGCACGGTGTTGTTGGGATGAACGGTCGGGGGACCCGTTGATCGACGAAGTTCGACATACCCCGTGGGCCGCCCGATGACGGTCCCGCTACTCGCCGCCGTCGCGGCCCTCATCGCCTTGGTGGCCGCCCTGATGTGGTTCGGTATTCGTCGAGGCCCCGCCTCGATCGCGGCCCGCGCCGACACCCTGTTGACCCAGGCCGAGGCCGCGCACCGGGCAGGCCGGCTCGCCGCGGCCGAGCGCGGCTATCGACGTGTCGCGGACGCGCTGGTCCGGCCCGGCACCCCGGACACGCTCACCGGCACCCGCGGCCGGGCGTTGATCGGACTCGGCGAGGTGGCCGGCCGCCAGGGCCGCTCGACGGACGCGATCGCCGCGTTCCGCACCGCGTTCGCGCTGACCGCGCTGCCCGCCGCCGCGCTGGAGCTGACCGCCGCCGAGGCGACCCGGCGGCCGGGACCGGACGCGCTGGACATCGCCATCTGCGTGGACCTGGTCACCCGCACCGACACCGACCCCGACCATCTCGCCTACGACTTCCTGGAGGCCAGGTGCGTGGTCGCCGTCGGCCTGTCCAGGGAGGCGCTGGTCGCGGTCGAGGAGCTCGCGGGTCGGATCGAGGCGGGAGCACCTCGGCTGGAATGGGCGGTGTACGCCCGTGCCTGCGCGCTGCGCGACCTCGGTCGGCCGGCCGAGGCGATCGCCGCGTTCGAGCGCGCCGACCGGCTCGTGGCGCGCGCGGCCACCGGCTACGAGCTGGGCAGGCTGCACCGCGACGCCGGGCGGCCGGACGAGGCGCTCGCGGCGTTCGAACGCTCGCTGACCATCGAGCCGGAGCGGCCCGAGGTGCTGTACGCGATGGCACTGACCCATCTGCGCCGCAAGCCCGCCGACAAGGTGTCCCGGGACGCGGCGCTGGAAGCCGCCGTGGCCCTGCTCACCCGCACCTGCACGCTGGCCCCCTCCCACGCACAGGGCTGGCTCGGGCTGGGCCGCGCCCAGCACGCGCTCGGCCGGGACGCGGCCGCCCTGGAGCCGCTGCGCCGGGCGGCCGACCTGCTGCCCGAACACGCGGACGTACAAATGGAATTCGTGACGCTCACGCTGGCCCGGGGGGAACGGGACGGGGCCTTCCCGGTGTTGCGACGGGTGCTGGCGAAGCAACCCCGGCACCTCGCGGCCAACCTGACCCTGGGCATCCTGCACGACCAGGACGAGGACTTCGCGGCGGCAGCACCCTGCTTCGAGCGTGTGGTGGCCGCCGAACCCGGGCACGCGCGGGCCCGGTTCGGGCTGGGCCGCGCGCTGTTCGAGCAGGGCGACGCGGCGCGTGCGGTGGTGCACCTGGCCGAGGTCCGCGAGCGCACCGCGGCGCAGCACCATCTGCTCGCCCGCGCCTACAGCGCGGCCGACGAACTCCGGTCGGCCGACGCGGCGTTCTCGGCGGCGATCGCGGCGGGCGACGACAGTGCGCTCGCGCATCATCGGCAGGCGTGCGTGCGTTTGCGGGACGAGCGGCGGCAGGACGCGATCGCCTCGTTCTGGCGCGTGTTGGACCGGGTGGACGACGATTCGCCGTTGGCCGCCGAGGCGTTGTTGTTCCGGGGCATCGCCTATCGGGACGAGGGGGATCTGGGCGCGGCGCGGGCCGACGCGGAGGCCGCGGTGGCCGCCGCGCCGGGCGATCCGCGGGCGCACTACTCGCGTGGGACGCTGGCCGTGCTGGAGGACGAATGGACGCTGGCCCGGCGCGAGTTCGAGATCGCCGCGCGGCTCGACCCGGGGTACGTGCCGGCCCGTTTCGGACTGGGTCTGGTGCGCGAGCACGCCGGCGAGCATCCGGGCGCCGCCGAGGCGTACGAGAGCGGGTTGGCGGATCGGCCGGACTGGACGCCGGGCGTGGTGCGCCTGGGCGCGGCCCGGATCGCGGCGGGCCGGCTCGCGGAGGGGATCGAGGTGCTGGCGCCGGTGCGGACCGAGCCGACCGGCGCGGCGCGCTTCCATCTGGCCCTGGGTTACGCCCGACTGGGCCGGGTCGAGCGGGCGGACGAGTTGTGGGCGGCGCCGGGCGGGGTCAACGACGCGATCCGGACGCACAATGTGGCCACCGCGCGCGATCTGCTGGCCCGTGCCGCGCTGGACGCCGGGGATCACGCGCTCGCGCGCGAGCACTGGCAGGCGTGCCGGGAGGCGTTCCCCGACCACGAGGGGTATCGCGTCGCGTTGGCCGAGACGCTGTTTCGCGAGGGCGCCGAGCTGTTGCGGTTCGGCCGCGATCGCGGCGCGCCGCTGCAGAGCGCGCGGGATCGACTCGGCGCGGCGGTCGCGCTGGTGCCGGGCGATCGGCGGATCCGGGTGCATCTGGCGATCGCGGCGTTGTACGCGGGCGAACCGGCGGTCGCCGTGCGGTTGTCGGCCGCGCTCGATCCGGTGGCCGATCCGCGGGTGGGCCATCTGGCACCGCTGGCCCGGCTCGCGCTCGGCGCGGGCACGGTGCCGCTGGGGGCGCTGGCGGAGGCCGAACCGGCCGCGTGGGCGGTGCGCGGAATGCATGCCGCGCGGGGGCGCCGGTGGGGCGACGCGGCCGAGGCGTACCGGCAGGCGCTGGTGGTCCCCGGGCCGCCGGAGCCGGATCCCCAGGCGGCGATCTGCGAGACGGCGGGCTGTGCGACGTCGGCGCGGGCGGCCTGTGGTCAATGCGGACGGGCCTATTGCGCGGACCACGGGGTGCCGGCCGGCCCCGGTGGGACCGGCGCCGCCGGTGACGCGTTGCCGGCGCGTTGTGGTGGTTGTGTGGACGCGATGTTGGCCGCGTTGACCGCGTGTGCGCATCGGGCCGGGACGAGCGAGGCGGCGGAGGTCGAGCTGATCCGCTGGGCCCGCGGCGGCGACCGCACCTCGGCACACCACCTGTTGGCCCTGTTGCGTGCCCAGCGCGGTGATCACGACGCGGCCGCGGCGGGCCTGGAGCAGTTGTTGGCGGGGCCCGGGGCGAGCGACGAGGGCAGGCTGATCGCGGCGCGGGTGTACGTGCATCGGGCCGCCGTGCACAGTGCCGACCTGGTCGCCGCGGCGGCGGACGTGGAGCGGGCCGCGCGGCTGGTACCGGAGTTGCCACAGGTGCGTCGGGCCCGACCGCTGCTGCGCTCGTGGCAGGCGCTCGCGCACGCCCGCGCGGATCGGCACGATGCCTCGATCGCGATCCGGCTCGACCTGGAACGCGCGGTGCCCACCGATGTGCGCAACCTCCAGTGTCTGGCGCTGTCCGCGCTGCGCGCCGGATCGGCCGGCGACGCGGGGCAGACCGCCGCGATGTGGCAACTGGTGTGCGGTACTTGGGCCGCGGTGTTGTACAGCCCGAGGTTCTGGATAGACCTCGAGGCGCGCACCGGCCGGGAGATATCCGACGAGCGGATCGACACCGCGCGCACCGGGCAGATCGAGCGGGTGCATCGCGAGTTGCGCGAGCGCGCCGAGCGGAGCGAGGGTCCGGTGGCCGCGTTGTATCGCGAACTGGCCCAGCGCTGGGCGTTGGAGGTGGCCGCGACCGAACGCGTCGCGCGGACCGAGCCGGCGCCGGCCTCGATCGCCTGCGGTCCGCTGTTCCTGGCCCGGGTCGCCGATCCCGAGCACGGCTCGCCGGCGGGCCGCGAACTGGCCGCCGCCGTATCGGCGGCGGTGGATCCGCACACCGCCGAGCTGCTCGGCCCGTTGGGTGTGTACCACCACCTGATCGACGCGGGCCGGTTCGACGAGGCGATCACGGGGCTGACCGCGCTGGCCGGGTTGGCCGGGCCGGCCGCGACACCCGGGGTGGCCGCGCTGCTGGCTCGGGCTCATCTGGCCCGGGCCCGGGATCTGGCCGAGCGCGCGGAGTGGGCGCCGGCGCTGGCGTGTCTGGAGCAGGCCACGCCGATCCCCGCCGATGCGACGCGGCTGGCGGCCGAGGTGGGAGTCCGGGCCGCGCAGGCCGCTTTGGCCGCCGACCCGCACGAACACACCGAGGCGGCGCGGCTGTTGGAACGCGCGTGGGCGCTGGCTCCGGACGGGCCGGGTCTGCGCGAGGCGTTGGCCGGGGCGTACGCGCAACTCGCCCGGCAGGCGCATGAAGGCAAGCTGTACCGCGACGCGATCGCGCTGGTCCGCCGGGCGCTGGAGCTGACTCCGCAGGACGAGTCGGTTCGGGCGTTGGCGGCCGGCGCGCTGCGTGGGCTGGTGATGGAGTTGTTGGCGAGGAACACCGACGCGGCCGTCGCGGAGGCGGTGGTGGCGATGCGCGAGGCGTACGCGCTCGATCCCGGCGAGGCGGGTCGGATCGGGCTGACCAACGCGCTGTTCCTGAGCGCCGAGCGCCTGGCGTTGCGCGGCGGCGCGCGCGAGCAGGCGGTGGCGGCGATGCGCGAGGCGCTCGAACTCGCGGACGCGGGCGGCGGGCCGGAGCATTCGGCCGAAGGCTCGTCCGACTCGGGAGCGCCGGAATCGGTGGCGGCCTCGGGGCCGGCGATCCCGGGCGCCTCGATCGTCGGCTCCTCGATCGCGGCCGAGGCGCGCCGCCGGGTGGCCGCGCTGTTGGTGGACGCGGCCCAAACGCGCGAGCGGGACGACGACTTCGACCGGGCCATCGATCTGCTGGAGGAGGCCCGGCACTACGGCGACGACCCGCCCACCCGCCGGGCGTTGGCGTTCAACCACTACTACGCGCGGCACTACGAGGTCGCGGAGGAGTTGCTGCGCCACGAGATCGCCGGCGGCCTGGAGATCGAGTCGCTGCGCGAGGCGTGGATCGTGGTGGTGGTGGACCGGGCCTACGATCTGCTCGCCAAGGGCGGCGCGTACGAGGCGATCGAGGTGCTCACCCGGGCGCTCGGCGAGTACGAGGAGCCCAGGCTGCGGGACGCGCTGGTGGCGGTGTACCTGCGCGAGGAGCGCTACCAGGACGCGATCCGGACCCTGGAGGCGATCCCGTTGACCCCGGAGAACAGCGTGCTGCTGGCCCTGGCGCTGCACAACGAGGGGGTCCGGCAGGCGAACATGGGTCACAACCACACGGCGCTCGTGCACCTGGAGCGCGCGAACGAGTACCACCCGACGGACGGCACCCGGGAGATCCTGGACGAGATCCGAGCCCGGATCCACGGCTACTACTGAACGATCGTCCCCACCAAGCACACCTCGGAGCACCGAACATGCCCGCAGCGGAGCGTTCGCCCTACGACGTCCTCGGCATCACCCCGGCGGCCACCCCGCCCGAGGTGCACGCCGCCTACGAGCGGGCACTGGCCGAGGCCGGCGGCACCACCGAGCGCGAGGACTGCACGACGGCCTACCTGCACCTGCGCAACACCGGCCGCCGGTTGGGCGCCGACATCCTGGAGTACGCCGCCCCCGACCCGGCGACCACGGCCCGCGAAGCCTTCGCCGGCGTCACCGACGAGCCCTTCCTGGCCCCCGACCCGCCGGCCCCACCGATCGCCGGCCTGGTCGTCCTGCGCCGCACCGACTCCACCGCCGATCACCACGAACCCCCGCCCACCACCGGCACCTTCGCCACCCCGACCCGCTTCACCCCCACCGCCGACGTCCTGCCCCCGATCGACATCCCGCGCTGACCGATCCCGACGATCGTCACCGTCACGCACCCGTCCTCGACACGCCGTTCCCCATCGCCGCGCACCCGGCCTCGTGCGCCGGTCTCGTCCCGGCGACGAAGTCCCGCGAGTCGTCCGTCCACGGGCGGAGTGTGCCCAGGGTTCGGGGTGCCCCGCAGCGACGAGGACTTCGGGCCGACCGACGGCCTCCAGGCGGTCTTTGTCGTCGGCGCCGGGCGAACGGTTCCCGTGTCACCGCGTCGCGGGTCGCGTCGAACTGCCTCCTACGGTCGGCAATACGGAGTAGTAACCGCGCGTACTGGTGCGGAACGATTCCCGCACCGATACTGCGACAGCCCGCGAGAGCCACCTCACATTAGGGACAGGGAACCCTTGACCAGAAACCGTGTCGGACCCGTCGTCATAGGCACCGCCCTGACCACATTGGCCGCTGCCCTACTCGTCCCGACCACCGCGAAAGCAGGGCCGCCGCCGAGCGCGCCCGGCACCGTCACCACCGCCCTCGCCGAGTCGTGGACCCCACCGCTCAGCACTCGGGGGCGGTGGATCGTCGACGCCGACGGAAACCGCTTCAAGCTCAAATCCGGTAGTTGGCACGGCGCCTCGGGTACCTGGGGCGGCTCCGGGGACATCGAGGACCCGGCCGACTATCACGACAAGGAGATCTCCCACGAGATGCCGATGGGGCTGGATCGCGTCGCGATCCCGACCGTCGTCGACAACTTCCGGCAGCTCGGACTGAACAGCATCCGGCTCCAGTTCTCCAACGAGATGATCCACAAGAGCACGCCGGTCACGGACGCCTCCGTCGCCGCCAACCCGCAACTGCGCGGCAAGACCCCGATTCAGGTCTACGACGCCGTGGTCACCGCGCTCACCGACGCCGGCTTCGCGGTCGTCATGAACAACCACACCACGACGTCCCGTTGGTGCTGCGGACTCGACGGCAACGAACGCTGGAACACGTCGCAGTCCACCGAGACGTGGGAGAACGACTGGCTGTTCATGGCCCGCAGGTACAGGGACAACAAGCGCGTCGTCGGCGCCGACCTGTACAACGAGGTCCGCCGCAACACGTGGGACGACCCCAACTGGGGCTGGGGCAACGACAAGGACTGGCAGGCCGCGTCCCAGCACGTGGGCGACCGGATCCTGACCGAGGCCAATCCGGATCTGCTGATCGTGGTCGAGGGGATCAACTGGCAGGGCATCCCGCTGGACGGACTCCCGCACGGGCGCCCCACGTTGGAGCCCGCGAACACGCTCTCGCACACGCTCGTGAACGCGCACAAGCTGGTCTACTCGGCGCACTTCTACGGCTACACCGGGCCCAACCACACCGGCGCGACCGGTACCGGCGAGACGCACGACTGGCGCTACCAGGAGCTCTCCCTCACCGAGCTTCGGGCCACGCTGGATCGGCAGGCGTTCTTCGTCACGACCGAGGGGCAACACTTCACGGCACCGCTGTGGATCAGCGAGTTCGGCGACGGATTCACCGAGACGAACCCGCAGTCCCGCGCGTGGTTCGGCAACTTCGTGGACCATCTGATCAGCCGGGACACCGACTTCGCGGTGTGGCCGCTGGTGGGTTGGCAGCGGGACGGGATCCCGAACAGTTGGTCCCTGGTGTCCTGGGATGCCGCCGGCAACCGCGCCGGCATCCTGGACCCGGGCGACTGGCGCACCCCGATCTGGAATCGTCTGATCACCGCGCCCGCCCGTACCGGACGGATCGCACCGGTCGCCGACTGGTCGATGCTCAACCTGGACCACGGCGACTTCGACGCGTCGCTCGAGATGCGGTCCCGTCCGGACTGGGACACCGGCGCCCGCAAGGGCACGTGCCCCGACGGCCAAAGGCTGATCGGCCTGTCCCACCATGACGGCCGCGGCCTGTGCACCGACGCGGGCGCGGTGGTACCGAGCGCGCCGGCCACGGTCGTGTGGGACGAGCGTTACGTGTCGTACGACTGGGCCGGCGGCTACTCGAAGGTCCAGTGCCCGACCGGGCAGATGATGGTCGGGTACAGCCTGCGCGCCACCACCTTCGCAAGCGCGTTGTGCGCGCCGGCGCCGGTCGGTGCGTCGTCGAGCCGCACGGTGTGGTTCGACCGGGGCGACGCGCGACCCGCGGGCAATCCCGGCGGCGAGTTCGCCTCGGGCAACTACAAGGGTCAGTGCGCGACGAACGAGTACGTGGCGGGCGTCGCCTACACCGGCCGCTTCGGCAAGCCGTTCAAGTACCCGGACGCGCTGTACTGCCGCAGCCTGGCCTGAGCCGGGCGAGGCGGGGACCCCGGGTCCCCGCCTCCCCGTACGCGTCGGCGACGGCACCGGCCGCCCGGCTCGCGGGTTTCACGGGGTGGGATTTCGGGCCCTGATGGTTGACTTAGTCCACTGTTGTGAGGATGGTGTCGGCAGGCAGTTGTCCGGAAGCAGGGGAGAGACGCCGTGGCCAAGCGGTTCGAGGGACGTAGGGCATTGATCACCGGGGCCAGTCGGGGGATCGGGGCGGCGCTGGCGGTGCGGCTCGCGGCCGAAGGGGCCGATGTGGCGGTGACCGCGCGGACCCTGCGGCAGGGGAACCTGGCCGGGTCGTTGGAGCGCACCGAGACGCTGATCGCCCGGCACGGTCGGCGCAGTGCGGTCGTGGTGGCCGATCTGTCCGACGAGGCGCAGCGGGCCCGGATCGTACCCACCGCCGTGGAGGCACTCGGCGGGCCGATCGACATCCTGGTCAACAACGCGGCGATGGCCTCCTACGCGTCGTTGCGGGTGTATCCGCAACGACGCGCCCGGCTGCACTTCGAGGTGAACGTGCTGGCCCCGATGGAGTTGTGTCAGGCGGTGGTGCCCGCGATGGCCGGCCGCGGCGAGGGCTGGATCGTGAACGTGACCAGCGGCACCGCGCGGCCGTGGGCGGGGCCGCCGTTCGAGTTGGGCGTGCTGGGTACCAAGACCGCGGTGTACGGGGCGTCCAAGGCGGCGCTGAACAGGATCACCAACGCGCTGGCCGCGGAGCTGTACGGGACCGGGATCCGGGTGAACACCATCGAACCGCGAGCCGCGGTGCTCAGCGAGGGCGCGGAGGAGTTGGTCGGCGGCCAGTTGCGGCCCGATCAGATCGAGACCATGGACCAGATGGTCTCCGCCACCCTCGAACTGTGCGACGGTCCGGCGTCCCGGACCGGCGGCGAGTACGTGAGCCTGGATCTGTTGGACGAACTCGGCATCAACGTCTGAGCGTTCCGCCGCGGGGCCGACGAGCGTGCGCCGCCGGGTCGTCACTCCGACAATCGCAACAGCAGCGCGGCGAGCAGGCGGGTCTTGGCGTCGGTCAGGTCCAGGCCGGTGAGTTCGCCGGCCCGGCGGATCCGGTAGCGCAGCGTGTTGGGGTGGATGTGCAGCCCCGCCGCCGCGGCGCGCACGTCGCCCAGCGCTTCCAGCCAGGCCAGCACCGAGTCCGCGTATTCGGTGTCGTGCTCGGCGTCGTGCGCCCGCAGCGCGATCAGTCGGGGGTCGCGGATCTGCCGTTGCTCCCTCAGCAGCGCCTGGACCTCGCCGTACAGCACCGCCGGCCGCACCTGGGACAGCGCCGCCACCTCGGCCGACACGTCGCCGGCCGCCATCGCGTCCAGGACCCGGTCGACCGATTCCCGGGCCGCCGGCGTGCGGGCCAGGCTCGGTGCCGGGTCGCCGACCGCGCCGCGCACCGCCAGGTCGAGGTGGCCGTGCGCGGCCTCGGCGATCTCCTGCGCCCAACCGAGCACGACCGACTCGGGCGGCGGCGCGGACAGCAGTACGTACAGGCGCGAGCCCAGCGGCGCGACGTGCGCGTGGCTGTGCCGGGCCGCCGCGTACACCGAGACCAGGTTGGCCAACTCGGTCCGGGCCAGCTCCTGTGACGACTCGTCCGGCGCGCCCGCCCGCACCGCGAAGCCGATGACCAACACCGGTCGCACCGGATCCAGGCCCAACTGCGCGGCGGCGGTCCGGGCCGCGACCACGCCGGTGAGCAGGCCCGCGACGCCCTCCCGGGTCACCCCGGCCTCGGCGGGCAGCCGGGTACGCCGGCGGACCAGGTGCAGCGCGGCCACCCGGGCCGCCCCGAGCAGCACCTCCTCGGCCCGCTCGGCGAGCGGCCGGCGGCCCTCCTGGACCCAGATCGTGCCCAGCCAGCGCCCGCCCGCGTGCACGCCGACCGCGAGTCGGCGGCGGATGCCCAGGTCGGGGCGCTCCTCGACGGCGACCACCTCGGTCGTGGTGCGCAGCCGATGGAAGACACCCCAGTCGCGCAGCCGGGCCATGTACTCCTCCGGCCCCTGCCAACCCAGGATGGACAACCGGCGCAGTTCGTCCGCCTCGTCCGGCCCGGTCGAGCGCGAGTAGGCGAGCACCCGGTTGGCGCTGTCCTCGATGCTCACCCCGCCGCCGGTGAGCATCGCGGTGGTCTGGGCGAGCGAAAACAGGTCGCCGCCGTCCGGGGGTTCGGCGTCCGGCTGCTCGTCCAAGGCGGCGTGCGCGAGGGCGGCGACCCGCTCCCAGCGCGCCTCCGGGCGCACCGAGAGCAGCACCACGCCCGCCGCGTCGGCCACCTCGCGCAGCGCGGCGTGTTCGCCCTTGACCGCGACCGCCACCGCGCCGGCCGCGCCCGCCGCGCGGACCGTGCCCGCCGCCGCCCGGCCGCGCAGCCCCACCGCCAGGAGCAGGTCGCCCGGCATCGCGTGCGGCTCCTCCTCGGGGTCCAGGATCGACACGTGCCGAACCAGGCCCTCCAGGCCGCCGGCAGCGGCCGCGACCCGGACCGGGCCGTCGCCGACCGGGCCACCCAGCGCGGCCAGGAGTTCGCGGAGCGGGACACCGCTTTCGGGCACTGCCGCCCCTTCGTGGGTGTTGGCCGATGAGCAAAGCGTGGAGTTTCGAGTTTAGCCGATCGGATAAACACCGTGGGTCGCGCCCGGCCTACCGTTGAGCGCGAGATCAATGCCCGAAATCGTGGTGGTTCAGCCCCGTCGGCGCGTGGCATTCACACACCGCCGGACCGCCGACACCTCGACGGTCGGCCACCCGAACAGCCGAGAACCAGAGCACCGAACAGGAGCGCCGTTTTGGACGCTGTGACCCAGGTCCCCGCCCCGGTCAACGAGCCGGTACACGACTACGCCCCCGGCACGCCCGCGCGGGCCCGCCTCGAAGCGAAGCTCAAGGAACTGGCCGCGGCCCCGATCGAGCTCCCGATGACCATCGGTGGCGCGCGCCGAATGGGCTCCGGTGAGCACGGCGACGTGGTTCAGCCGCACAACCACGGCGCGCGGCTGGGCACCTTCGCGCACGCCGGCACCCAGGACGCCCGGGACGCGATCGACGCGGCCCTGGCCGCCGCGCCTGGCTGGGCCGACCTGTCCTTCGACGACCGTGCGGCGATCTTCCTCAAGGCCGCCGACCTGCTCGCCGGCCCGTGGCGCGAGACGATCGCCGCCGCGACCATGCTGGGCCAGGGCAAGAACGCGCAGCAGGCCGAGATCGACTCGGCCTGCGAGCTGATCGACTTCTGGCGCTTCAACGTGCACTTCGCCCGCCGCGTGCTGGCCGAGCAGCCGATCAGCAGCCCGGGTGTGTGGAACCGCACGGACCACCGGCCGCTGGAGGGCTTCGTCTACGCGATCACCCCGTTCAACTTCACCGCCATCGCGGGCAACCTGCCCACCGCACCGGCGCTGATGGGCAACGTGGTGGTCTGGAAGCCGTCGCCGACCCAGACCTTCTCGGCCGTGCTGCTGATGCGCCTGCTGGAAGAGGCCGGACTGCCGGCCGGTGTGATCAACCTGGTCACCGGCGACGGCATCGCGGTCTCCGAGGTCGCGCTGAAGCACCCCGCACTCGCGGGCATCCACTTCACCGGCTCCACCGCCACCTTCCAGCACCTGTGGCGCACGGTGGGCGAGAACATCGCCGGCTACCGCACCTACCCGCGGATCGTCGGCGAGACCGGCGGCAAGGACTTCGTGGTCGCGCACCCCAGCGCCGACCACGACGTGCTGCGGACCGCGCTGGTGCGCGGCGCGTTCGAGTACCAGGGGCAGAAGTGCTCGGCCGCCTCGCGCGCCTACATCCCGCGCTCGATCTGGGAGAGCGGCTTCAAGGACGACTTCCTGGCCACCGTCGACGGCCTGTCGATGGGCGACCCCACCGACCTGAGCCACTTCCTGGGCGCGGTCATCGACGAGCGCGCGTTCGCCAAGAACAAGGCCGCGATCGACCGTGCGCACGCCGACGACACGGTCGAGGTCGTCGCGGGCGGCAGCTACGACGACAGCGTCGGCTGGTTCGTCCGACCCACCGTGCTGGTCTCGGCGAACGCCGACCACGAGATCTTCAAGGACGAGTACTTCGGCCCGATCCTGGCCGTGCACGTCTACGAGGACGACGCGTACGAGGCGATGCTCACCCAGATGGAGTCGGTGTCCGCGTACGGCCTGACCGGCGCGATCATCGCCCAGGACCGCGAGGTGATCGCCCACACGGCGCACGTGTTGCGGTTCGCGGCGGGCAACTTCTACATCAACGACCGCCCCACCGGCGCGGTGGTGGGTCAGCAGCCGTTCGGCGGCGGGCGCGCGTCCGGCACCAACGACAAGGCCGGCGCGATGCAGAACCTGATGCGCTGGACCAGCTCGCGCTCGATCAAGGAGACGTTCGTCCCGGCGACGGACCACCGCTACCCGCACATGGGCTGACCCTCACCCCACCGGTATTTCGGGAGTAGAACATGCTTCGCAGTCCCATCCTCGCGGCGGCCCGCTCGCCGCGGACCCGCTCGCTGGTCGAGAACCTGCCGCCGACCCGGGCCATCGTGGACCGGTTCGTCGCGGGCGACGTGCTCGCGGACGCGGTCCGGGTGACCCGCGAACTGGTCGACTCCGGCCGCAAGGTGACGCTCGATCACCTCGGCGAGGACACCGCCGACCGGTCCCAGGCGGACGCGACGGTGGACGCCTACGAGGCGCTGCTGGACACGCTCGGCCAGACCGGGCTCGCGCGCAGCGCCGAGGTGTCCGTCAAGCTCTCCGCCGTCGGGCAGTTCCTGCCCGGCGACGGCGAGCGGATAGCCCTGGAGAACGCCCGGCGGATCTGCGCGGCCGCGGCGAAGGTGGGCACCACGGTCACCCTGGACATGGAGGACCACACCACGACCGACTCGACCCTGGGCATCCTGCGCGAGCTGCGGGTGGACTTCCCGTGGGTGGGCGCGGTGCTCCAGGCGTACCTGCGCCGCACCGAGCAGGACTGTCGGGACCTGGCCTACGAGGGCTCGCGGGTGCGGTTGTGCAAGGGCGCCTACCAGGAGCCGGAGTCGGTCGCGTTCCAGGGCAAGAGCGACGTGGACCGTTCGTACGTGCGATGCCTGCGCATCCTGATGGGGGGTGCGGGCTACCCGATGGTGGCCTCGCACGACCCGCGCCTGATCGCCATCGCGCGCCACCTGGCGGACCTGGCCGGGCGGGCGCCGGGCAGCTTCGAGTTCCAGATGTTGTACGGGATCCGCCCGGAGGAGCAGGCCCGGATCGTCGAGCGCGGCGACCTGATGCGGATCTACCTCCCCTACGGCGCCGAGTGGTACGGCTACTTCATGCGCCGCCTCGCCGAACGCCCGGCCAACCTGACCTTCTTCCTGAGGGCGATGGCCACGAAGAGCTAACCCCCGGTCGGCCGCTCCCCCGCGCCGGACGAGCCGAACACTCGGCCCGTCCGGCGCGTGCGCGTTTCCGGATGCGCCCGGCCGGACGCGATGCGGCGGCTGCGGGCTGCGTGGTGCGGCGGGTGAGACGAAGTGGCCTTGTGGGCGCCGTCGTTCAGACCGGTCGGGTGATCGGGCCTGCCTTGTACATCTCGGCGGCGGGCGCGGTGTCCGTCTGCCGCGTTCGCACGCCGTGTTCGTATTCGACCATCCATCGGGTGCCGTCGTGCCAGATTCGGGTGATGGTGCCGAGGTGGTGGTTGCCGGGGCCGAGCTTGCGCCAGAGATGATCGCCGATCGACCACGGGGGTGAGGTGGGCACGGTCGCTCCTTGGATACGGAATAGGACGGCAGGGGCGATCTGCGTCCGGTGCCGAATGGGCGCGGGGGTGTGTTCGCGGTGCAGGATCATCCGTACGTAGCCGGGTGAGAATCCGACGGTGCGGGCGATGATTTCGGCGGGTATGCCGGCGTGGTGGGCGTCGGCGACTGCGGCACGGAGTGCGGCGCCGGCGGTGCGACACTGTTGGTGGTGGGTTTGCCGTCGGTGCTGCGGCGTTGTTGCGGGGTTCGGTGGTCGGCCCTGAAGTCGGGTGCGTTCGGCGGCGGTTGCGGCGAGGCGAGCGAGGGCGGCTTGGCGGCCGTGGGGTGGTGGGGTCACGACCCTCCTTTCGGGCGGTGGGTCGATGGCCTTGCCCGGCCGGGCGTGCGGGGGTCTTCAGGCACCCGGCCGGGCAAGGGGTCGAAGGGCCCGGCCCCGCAGCCGTGTCGGAGACTGCGGGACCGGGCGCCGCCCGCCGGCGTGGTCGGGCGCGGGCGGCGGCAGGGGACGGTTCAGGTACCGGACGTGGCCCGGCCGGTCCGGTCGACCGGGTCGAGAATCCCGGCCGGGTCGCGGATCAGGACGGTGTGCAGAACGTCCGTATCGCCTTGGCAACACCCTCGCCGTGCAGGCTCGCAATCCGCACGAGGTCGAAATGCTTGCCAGTACCCTGGAGTTGCGAATACTCGCGCGGAATACACCTGTGCGGATCCGGAATCGACGCCGCGATCGGGTGGCGGTCTGCTGTCATGACCACCAGCCTGCCGCCGAGCGCCTACCGTGACCAGTAGTGACGCCTGCACGCAGTGTGTACACCTCGGGGCCCGCGAAATACGGAACGGCCCGAGTCTGTACTGGCGTGTACAGGCTCGACCCCGCTCTATACGGGGCATGAACTCGGGAGGCGCCGAAGTGGACAACAACAACTCGAACCCGCTTGCCGAGATGTTCGGCGCTCAGCTCAAACACCTTCGTGAACAAGCCGGGCTGAGCAAAGAAGCCTTGGGCGGCAAGATCGGCAACAGCCCGCACACCATTACCGCTTGGGAGCGCGGAGCGCGCGTTCCACAAGTGGATACCGTCGAGACCCTCAGCAAGGTCTTGGGCGGGCAGGGAACGCTGCTCGTCGGTGCCAAGCACCTCAAGGACCCGACTTTCCCGGGGTTCTTCGCAGTGTTCGCGGAAGAGGAGGAGACCGCCCACTCGCTCTACAACTACGAGAACGTGGCTGTTCCCGGACTTCTCCAGACGCCGCAGTATGCGCGATGCATGATCAGCGCATATCGGCCGGCTCTCGATGACGAGGACATCGAACGTTTGGTCACAGGTCGGATCGCGCGGCAACGACTCTTCTCTCGCAAGCCGGCGGCCGACTTGGGTTTCATTCTGGAGGAGTGGATCCTCCGACGACCGTTCGGCGGCCGGGAGGTTCAGCGCGAACAGGTCCAGCGCGTCCGTGAGGTGGCCCGGATGCGCAACGTGTCGGTTCAGGTCATGCCGATGGAGTGCGAGGAACACGCCGGAATGGACGGCCCGATGGCCATTCTCGAGACCAAGGACGGGCGAACGCTCGGGTATGCGGAGGCAGGGTGGCAGTTACTGGATCTCGGATCAGGACGGGGTGCGGGCCGTGGTTCAGCGGTATGGAATCCTGCGTTCGCAGGCGCTCGATGTTCGAGAGTCGATTCAGCGGATCGAACAGATTGCAGGGGAGCTATGACCGTACTCACCGCAGGTCACGCTCCGTTGTGGCGCAAGTCCAGCTACAGCGGTAGCCAAGGCGGCAACTGTGTCGAGGTCGCTTCGCTCGCCGTCAAGGTGGGGGTTCGCGACACCAAGGTCAGCCATTCGCCCGTCGTCACAACCGGTATCGCGGCATGGGAAGCATTCCTCGACGCCACTCGCTGAACCACGCGTTCGAGTCCGTCTCCAGATCGGTCGGAGACGGGCTCGAATCATCTCGGGACCGACCGGAGGCATTGGCGAGATCGTGCGCTCGGTGCGTACGTCGTTTGGGCGAACCGGCTGTGCGCGAGGTGGCGGAGAAGGTCGAAACTGTCCGGGCGGTGCGCTGCCGGCGGGGAGCGCCGAGCCCACGGGAGGCGTGTGTGAAGTGGATCAAGCACCGTGAGAGCGACGTGTACGCCAACAAGTGGTTCACGATCCGGCTCGCCGATGTCGAACTCCCCGACGGGAGACACCTGGACCACTTCCTGATCCGGCAACGCCCCGTCGCCCTGGCCACCATCGTCGACGACCTGGACCGGGCCCTCCTGCTCTGGCGGCATCGTTTCATCACCGACACCTGGGGTTGGGAACTCGCCGCCGGGGTCGTCGAAACCGAGGCGGGTGAATCCGTGGAGGAAGCCGCAGCGCGCGAAATGCTCGAAGAGACGGGTTGGCGTCCCGGTCCGCTACGGCATCTGCTCAGTGTGGAGCCGTCGAACGGCCTGTCCGACGCCGTGCACCACGTCTACTGGTCCGACCGCGGCGAGCACGTCGGTGACCCGGAGGACGCGTTCGAGTCCGATCGGGTCGAATGGGTGCCACTGAAGGAGGTCCCCGACCTGATCGCACGCGGCGAGGTCCGCTCGGCCAACGCGGTCGCCGCGCTGCTCATGCTTCACCGGTTGCGGGGGTTGTGACCTGCGGCGAGTTCGGAGTCGCGGGGGCGCACTCCCCGACGCGTGTTGCGCCCGCGTGCGCCGGCTGTCCCTGGCGAACGGAACGATGCCATCCTGAATGGCCGCTGCGAAAGGGAGGCCATCCATGCCCAGGACCACCGTCGTCCGCGGTGAGCGGATCGAGCTGCCGAACACGCTCGCCGAGATTCGGGCGGCGCTGCCCGAGGACCGCCGCGACGAGTTCGACAAGGTCATGTACGAGACCCCGCTCGATCGACTCGAACGAGACGCCATCCTGCACTGGGCGCTTCCCCCGGAGGCCCAGGAGGACGACGAGGCTGTACATGAGCGCCTCAAGGCCGGCGACTTCAGCGACTGCGTGGACCGAGACGGGAACGCGATCACATGAGCTATCGCGTGCAATACACGAATGAGGCCGAAGACGGCCTCAAACCCCTGTCCTTTGGGCAGGTTCGGGCCTTCAAGGACGCCGTGGACTCGTCCATCGGCCACGCGCCCTACGGGTCCGGCTCCGTACAGGTCGGCAGCGACCGAGATCGCCGGGAAGCGACGATCACGGGAGTGTTCGTCCGCTACACGATCAGCGCCGGAATCCTTGTTGTCACCGTCACCCGCGCCGTTGCGCTGTGAAGCCGCCCACCTGCCCAGGAC